>JAANWY010000052.1 GCA_018263655.1 Anaerolineales bacterium
GCTGCCGGCTGGCGCCGGCGTAGCGGTTGGTGTGTTGGTCGCGGTGGCTGTGGGCGTCGCTGTGGATGTTGCAGTGGGTGTGGGGGTGGCCGTCGCAGTCGACGTGGCGGTTGCGGTGGCAGTGGGCGTCGCTGTGGATGTTGCGGTCGGGGTAGAGGTGGCCGTTGCCGTAGGGGTTGGCGATGCGAGTGCAGCAGAGTTCTTTTGTTTAGGGGTACCGTTGATGGGATTGGGTGGGGTACCGGCATCGAAGCCGTTGCGGATCGTGCCGTCGTTAGTAGACCAGTTCGCCGCCTCGGTGCCTGAATCGGTGGGATCGACACGCTCCATGGTCTTCCTGTCGGCGGAATCGCCGGCGAACCATCCTCCAGTGTCTTGGTTGATTCTATCGATCTCGTTGCCTGTGCCATTGGGGCAATTCGGAGCATCGTAGAGGACCAGTTGTCCCGGAGAGCTGTTAGACATACTGATGGTTGCATCCCAGATGTCCACGATGCTTGCCCCGCCGGCGTCTCTGACGTCGTCCTCGTGGTTGGCGTAGATCAGATAGCTGTGGGCCGGGATGGTTGTGGTGGTGAAGTCATCGGCGTCGGAGAAGTTGAGACAGGCACTGGTGTCCGCTCCGTAGATTGACCAGTTGGCAATGTCGATAGGGGAGCCAGTGTTATTGTACAGCTCGAGCCATTCGTCCGCGGAGCTCGCTTCGGTGCCCATCCAAGCGACTTCGTTAATGATGACAGAGGGTGGGGTCGCCGGCTGCGCGCCGGCATGTGTGAAGAGGGCGACCAACAGTACAGTGCTGGTCCAGATGACGACTAAACTTGTTCGGCTCACGGGCTCCCCCCGTCGTATTGCTGCGTTGTCTGTTATGTAAGCGTTCAGCCACCCTTGCGAAGGTTGGGAGTAGTCGCGGCCAGAGATTGGCTTGCGACTTCGAGGGGCCCTTCAACCCGAATGCGACTGGCAAACCTTCGCAAGGGTCCCCACTACCGAACGGTTATCTCAAGATTTCCAACGTGAAGCCTGCGCGGTAGATACGGACGCAGTCGAGGGCTTCACTCGAGCTCGCTTTGCACGCAACTACTCAGCCGCTCTAGCTGGATGATGCGGACGCCTACGTCCGACATCCAGCGACCTACTACGGTGAGTCTTCGCCACAAAAGTCCGGGACTGTCGTCCCTGGCGAGCGGAGGGCGAGTAGTTGCCTTTACACTTTCACCCCGTAGCCTTCCAGCCTACGGTTTTCAACCTGTCGTCGCTCCTGCGTCCGTCGATCGTACATCATCAGCGCTTTACGCAGTTCCTCGGCGTTGAAGTCCGGCCAGAGGACTGAGGTGACATAGAACTCAGCGGTTGCCGCTTGCCAGGGGAAGAAGTTGCTCAGGCGCCTTTCGCCGCCGGTGCGGATTACGAGGTCCATCGGCGGTAGGCCGGCGGTGTCCAGATGGCGGTCGAACAAGTCCTCTGTAACCTGCGCCGCCGGCACGCCGTCAGCCACGATCTGCCGCGCGGCCTGCAGCATATCCTGCCGGCCCCCGTAGTTGAAGGCAACGCCGAGGATGTAGTTTTCGTTGTCCTTTGTAAGTTCGACGGCCTCGCGCACTTTCTGAGCCAGCGGTTCAGGGACACCGTCCAAGGAGCCCAGGTGCCGTAGTTGGATGCCGCGCTGGTGAAAGTTGGGAGCCTCGCGGTCGATCACGTACTCCAGGATGCGGAAGAAGCCGGTGATTTCGTCCTCCGGCCGGCCCCAGTTCTCGGTGGAGAAAACATAGAGGGTGACAACCCGGATATCGAACCTCTCGCACGCTTCCAGCACGCGCCGAACGTTCTCGGTGCCGAAGCGATGTCCGACCAGGCGAGGGAAACGGCGCTGCTGGGCCCAACGCCCGTTGCCGTCCATCATAATGCCAACATGTCGCGGGCGAAACTGTAGATTGTCGAGCGTGTTCTCCAAGTGACGTCCCCCTGTCGTGGCGTAATAGCTAGCATGGTGTTCGCGATGGTGTTCGCGATGGTGTTCGCGATGGTGTTCGCGATAGTGTTCGCGATAGTGCTCGCGATGGTGCTCGCGATGGTGCTCGCGATGGTGCTCGCGATGGTGTTCGCGATAGTGCTCGCGATAGTGCTCGCGATAGTGCTCGCGATAGTGCTCGCGATAGTGCTCGCGATAGTGCTCGCGATAGTGCTCGCCGGTGTTGTGTCAACAATCGATTTTAGCGCTTTTCGTGCGCGCCGTCAAACCTGGTGTCGTTAGACGTGGCTGAGTCGTCATCATCAGACTCTTTGGTCGCTCAGCCGGCGTGTGTGACTGTCACGTGACAGGGTATGAGATAATATGTATGCAACGTTTGCTTGAATCGAGCCGGCAGAGATGAGGGGGATTTCGGGCCGGCGCATACGATTTCAGACCCTTCAAGGAGGTCAATACTGATGATGATGATTAAGGCAATCAGGGTGATGCTTTTTCTAGCCGTTGTCATGGCTCTGCTGTTAGTCAATCCTGGTCGCGCCTATGCTTGCTTCTGCGTCCCTCGGGGGTCGCCGGCTGAAGAGCTGGCCAAGTCAACCGCCGTCTTTACGGGCCGGGTGGTCAGCATCGAGTCTTCGTCCGCCCCGCTGTGGCGCGATGTGGACTCGGTCAACGTCACATTCCGTGTCTCAGAAGTGTGGAAAGGCCCTCGGCGCGGCAAGTTGACGGTTCTCACGGCCCGCCACGGGATCGATTGCGGCTACGAATTTGAGAGCGGGAAGGAATACCTCGTCTACGCTGCCGGGGCGGAAAACCGGCTGGTCGTGTGGTTCTGCAGCCGCACCCAGCCTCTGGCGGAGGCTCGTGAGGACCTGGCGGTCTTGGGTGCCGGCCGCGCGCCGCTCGAAGCTTTCGGCGACGTAGGGGTTGAGGTCCATGCGAGCCCTGACCTCCCTGGGAAGCGCGAAGCCAGCCAGTCGTTCGCGTACTTCGTGCCCTGGGGCTGGCTCACGGAGGAAGGTCGGCTTTCCAAGGAGCACGTTGGCTTTGCCTTCTGGAACGATCCAGAGAAGGCGCCCATCGTCTCGCCTCTGCTCTGGCACGGATCGGTCTACGGTGGTCGGGTCACGGAGGACATCAAATTGGCCCTCGTTGAGAAGATCGGTAACGACGCTCGCATGACGGGGCCGTGGGAGTTCGGCGCAAGCGGGCCACTCCGTGTCGGTGTCGATGATGAACCCCTGGCGGCTGAGATGAAGGCTAGTCAAGTCTTCATCCGTCAAGCCGGCTACCCGAGTACCAGTGGCGTCACAAAATACACCGTGCGCGCGGGAGATACCCTCAGCGAAATCGCCGGCAAGTTCGGCACCAGTGTCGGCGCTATCGCTCAAGCCAACAATATCGCTGACCGGACTCTGATCTTCACCGGCCAGATTCTCGTCGTACCGATAGCCAGCGCCCAATAACCGGCTACGTGGTCAGGGTCGAGCGGAGGGCGTTCGTCGCCGCACAGTTGACGGGCGCCGGGCGCACGAGCGCCCTCACAGTTGACAAACAGCTCCGACCAGGCTAGACTTGGTAAATTGCAAAGCCCGTTCGTAGTGAGCGCGGATGCGCGCATCCGTCCGGAACGCAGTGGAGTGCCGTCGCGGAGCCTTGGTCATCGTTTGGGCCAGATAAGCGCAAAATGTAGGGCAAGTTGCCAACTTGCCCTACAAGTGGCCGAAACGATGACTATCGCCCGTCATGGTACCGTAGGATGCCGGGACGCGACTCTGGCTTCGCCTCCGTGGCTGACTACGAACCTAGATTGCGATTTACCGAGACTATGCTCAGTTTCTCAGCCTCAGTGAATCAAGGATGAGTAGCAATGATGTTTCTTTTTCACGCGATTCATCAGCGTGAGTGGCTCGTCGTGCCACTCACTATCCTGGCGGTGCTCGTGCTGGGCGTCACGCCGGCTCATGCCGACACGATCCACATCGTGCAGGCCGGCGAAAACCTGCGGCGCATCGCCGAGCGGTATGACACTACGGTGCCGGCCATCTTGCAGGCGAACGACGTGAGCGACCCCGACTTCGTCTACGTCGGACAGCGGCTGCACATCCCGACGAGCAGCGTGGCGCCGGCTGCGCCGGGTACGTATGTTGTCCAGCCGGGCGATACCGTGTTCAGCATCGCGCGCCGGCTGGGCGTGAGTCAGCGGGCATTGGCGCGGGCTAACGGTATCGTTGATCCCAGCTTCGTCTGGACCGATCAACGGCTCCAGCTCCCGGTGGGCGATGCGTCGCCTCAGGCAGGATACCGGCGACACGTGGTGGAGGCCGGCGAAACCTTGTTCAGCATTGCCATGCGTTACGGCGTGACCGCGAACAGCCTCGCGCAGGCCAACGAGCTGCGATCTGCGGACCTGATCACCACGGGTCAGCAACTGATCATTCCGGGCGGAGCGTCTCGCCCCGCGACCGAGTCACCAACCGAAGGTAAGTGGATCGACATCGATGTGAGGCTGCAGCGGCTGATAGCCTACGAAAGCGAGCAGCCTGTCTTCAGAACGACGGTGAGCACCGGGACGGCGAGTACTCCCACGGTGTTGGGGCGGTTTGCCATTCGGAGTAAACTGCCGTCTCAGCACATGTTCGGCCCCGGCTACAACTTCCCCGATGTGCCTTGGGTGATGTACTTCCACGGCGCCTATGCCATCCACGGCGCCTACTGGCACAGCGATTTCGGTGTGCCGCGCAGCCACGGCTGTGTCAACGTGCGCCCTGCCGACGCGCAGTGGCTCTATAACTGGGCGCCAGCCGGCACGCCTGTCGTGGTACACCAGTAGTCGGTTGTCAGTCAACCGCAATCAGTCGGCGATCTCATGTTTTTACGTGATACACCTCAGCCTGAGCAGTGATTGGGGTCGGAAAGAAATAATTATCCCAACCTGCTCCCGCTGGATTTGGCAATCCAGGCCGAGCGAGATGGGATATTTTATTTCTTCCACGTCCCTTAGTAGGTGATCGCGGGCGGAAAGAAACACGGACAAAAATCGGAAGAGGATAAACGTCCGTGTTTCCTTACTGTCCGTGAGGTTGTTTCTTCTCGCCCGGCTAGCATCTATGATCAGCCTTGCCACGCCAACTTCTCAGGTAACTTTCACCATGCGCTGCTCGAAGCGGCCGATACGGACCTTCACCCAGCCGCGCAGTGCTTCATCGACGGCTTCATCGCCTGTGTCCACGCGCAGCACGCCCAGGCCGTTCAGCTTCTCCCGCGAGGCGACAACTGTCACTTCGCAGCGGCGGATGACGGCCGGCGACACCTGCTGGTTGCCACGCCCGAAGATGAAGCCTTGTCCGCCGATGGGCGACACGACGATCACGTTGCGCTTCCCCAGCTGCGCCAGAATCCGCTTTTCGTTGGCGTCTTTCGCCACGGCGTTGCCGTCACGCCAGATGTCCACACCGAGGGCTGAGCCGGTGAACCCCAGCGCTTGCTTGATCGCGCCGACGGTGCTTCCCGGACACAGGATGTAGGTCACCCCCGACTCGATGTTGTCGCAGAAGCCGGCAGCGATACCCTCCACCCCGTCACCGCTCAACGTCTTGCTCGATTGCAGAGCTTCGTCGACGGGCACCTTCGCGACGCCTCGGAGTTCCGCGCGGACTTCGCCGGCGCGGTAGGCGGCTTCGTCCAGGTCATTGATCTCCCGCTGCTCGACGCGGTCGAAGTTGGCCGCAATACGGCCGGCTTCCGACGGCCGCACAGCGAACACCGACGAGTAAGTTTTCACGCCGGCCGGCACGCCCAGGATCGGGGTCTGACTGTCCATCTCCTCCAGTGTCCCCACGACGTCGACGGCCGTACCATCGCCGCCGACGAATAGGATGAGGTCCACGCCGGCTTCGGTGAAGCGGCGCACGGCTTCGCGCGTGTCTTCGGCCGTGGACGCCGTCTGTGCCGGCTCCCCGACGATGTGCGGTTCGAAGCCGGCCTCGCGGGCCTCCCCCGCGCCCATCTGCCCCCCGAAGGCGAAGAGTTCGATCTTCGAGTCAGCGATGTGCCGGTGCAGGCTCTTCAGCGCCTCGACAGCTCTGTCCGGTGATCGGGGCTCTGCGCCGAGGGCGCGCGCCTCTGCAACTTTGCCGTCGGTGCCTTTCAGCCCGACGCGCCCGCCCATGCCGGCGATGGGGTTCACCACCACGCCGATGCGTTTCTTGCGTGTCATGTACTCATGCCGTATCCGTTCAGGTAGCAAGGGTGGCTGACACGTTTCGTGTTCTACAGCTCGATCTTGGTCCCCAGTACGTCCAGGAACTTGGCGATCCACTCGGGGTGGGCCGGCCAGGCGGGTGCCGTGACCAGGTTGCCGTCCACGTGAGCCTGATCGACGGGGATGTCCACGTACTCACCGCCGGCACGCTTCACATCCGGTCCGACGGCGGGGTAGGCGCTGCAGCCCTTGCCTTCGAGGACGCCGGCTGCGGCCAGCACTTGGGCGCCGTGGCAAATCGCTGCGACGGGCTTCTCCTCAGTGAAGAAGTGGCGCACGATGTCTAGCACGTCTTCGTTCAAGCGGATGTACTCGGGCGCACGACCGCCGGGGATGACCAGCGCATCGTAGTCTGTGGCCTTGACCTCGTCAAAGGTGACGTTCAAGGTAAAGTTGTGGCCGCGTTTCTCGCTGTATGTTTGGTCGCCCTCGAAGTCGTGCACGGCGGTGCGTACAGTGTCGCCGGCTTCCTTATCCGGACAGACAGCGTGGACGTTGTGGCCCACTGCCAGCAGTGCCTGGAAAGGCACCATTACCTCATAATCTTCGACGTAGTCACCGACGAGCATTAAGATATCCTTTGCAGCCATAGCTACCTCCTTCTTTGCTGTTACGCGTTCTCGCGCCTCACGATCGCAAGGCTTCCAGTTGCTTGAACGCGTGCGAAGCTGTCACTATCAATTAGTAACTGCTCAGGTAGTAACTGCTCAGGCTACTGCCCGGCTACTGCCCGGCTACCGCCCTCATAGTTGAGGCCTATTCTTGTGTAGGCACGAAGTGCCTGAGTAGTCACATTAATTATAGCTATACTCGCTGAGAGTTCAATTCAAGGAGTCCGAGGTTTTAAATTCTGGAATCCCCATAAAACTTAGCCGTTCACTGATTCGATTGCAAACGTGCTCCACACGGAAGTGACGAAGAGCGTATCTGATTTTACACTTTTTTCACACCGGGGTTACGCACGCCTAACCTTGCTGGGGTATCATAGGCGGAGAGAGACATCATTCGCCTGCCAGCAAGGAGACAGGAATCCTCATGCGTACCCGTATCGTGCTATCCATCGGATTGGCCGGCCTTATGATCTTCGCCGTGTGCACGGCGCTTGCCGGCCACGCTTCGCCCACCACAGGCTACACACTGACTACAATCGACGGCCTGGCCCTCTCGTTGTCCGCTGATGGCCAAATCACCAGTCTGCAAGTTGATGGCGAGGAGTTGGCATTCGCGCCCGCGCCGGCCTTGCTTCTGCGTGACCTCAGCGGCGCCGGGAGCGTCATCACCCCCAACCTGCTGGTTAACCCCGGCTTCGAGGACGGACTGGCCGGCTGGACGGAGGTGCTGTCGAATGGCCCCATCATGGCCGCAGTTGTCGAACAGATCTCCCGCCACGGCGATATGTCCCAGGTGCTCGAGTTCAACCTGGAAGGACAGCCCGGGCGCAGCAATTCTCATTATGGCTCAAATTTGCTCAGTGATGGGCGAAGGTCTCCTGACCGAGCCCTCTCCGCCTCGGTCAGGAGACCTTCGGCGAACGATGAACGGCGCCTGGAAGGACAGCCCGGTCGTCGGGGTACCATCGCCTTCGCCAGCGATCCGGTCTCGGTCGAACCCGGAAGGCGCTACCGCCTCAGCGCGTGGGCCAAGAGCAAGCAGGGCTACGTATCGCGGCTCGCCGGCAACGCCCCCGCGATGCAGATGTGGCGCTATCGCGAAATAACACAGCACCAAAACGGCATCTACGTGCAGTGGTTGGACGCCGACCAGCAGCCGTTGGGTGACCCCGTGACCGCCGCGCCGCTGGTAAATGCCGCCCAGACCTGGCGGCTGCTGCGGGGCGAGGTAAAGGTCCCGGAAGGAGCCGCAAACGCCCAGATCGCCGTCGCGGCCTCGCTGCAGGACGAAGAAACCCTCTGGTTCGACGACGTCCAGTTTGTCGAGAGCCCCGAAGAGGACGATCCCCTGGGCGGAGAGGTCTCCTGGGTGGGGGAAAACCGCATCTCCCAGACGGTCACCGCCCACGACCTGCAGATTTCGGTGGACTACGTGGTCCACGACGACTTCATCGCCATCACCGGAACCGTGCAGAACCTGCGGGATGATGAAGACCGCGCCCTCGACCTCACCGTCTCTTTGCCCGTCGAGGCCGCCGGCTGGCGCTTCTGGGACGATGTCCATCACTCGCAGACGATCACGACCGGCGTCTACCACAACGCGATCAGCGCTGTCAGCGACGGCTGGCTGCCGATGTCGCTCTACCCCTATGCCGGCATCAGCGGAGCAGTGGAGCAAGGGAGCAGAGGTGCAGGGGGGCGAGGGAGAGAGGGAGAAGGGGAGAGGGGGAGACAAGGAGAAAAGGAGACAAGAAGAGAAGGCGAGGAGGGGAGGGGAAGGTCGGACAATCCACAATCTGCAATCCGCAATCCACAATCGGTGGGCCTCGCCATCGCCCAGAACCCTCTGACGCCACAAATCGTCTGGCTGCGCTACGACGCTCGCGCCGACGCCTTGCAGGCCACCTTCCACCTGGGCATCTCGCCCCAGGCCACGGAGCTCCAGAACCGGGCGACCTTCGACCTGCGGCTGTTCCGCTTCGATCCAACGTGGGGCTTCCGCGACGTCATCGCCCGCTACGGCGACTTCTTCCCCCAGGTGCAGCGCACCGACTTTCCTTTCGGCGATTACTCAGACAGCGCGCATGGAACAATCTTCCGCGATGACCCCGAGCAGATGGAGATGCTCCGGGAACTGCAACAGCAAGGGGTGTTCCTGACCGAGTACGCCATGACGGAGCTCTGGTTCCCTGCGATTACCACCACCATCCATTCCGCGCGCCCCACCCTGCCCGAGATTATGGACGTGGTGGATGCCTTCGCCCTGCCCCTGTCCGAGCTCTGGGAGGAAGTACCCGCGCTGTCAGAATCTGCGGAATGGGACGAAAAAGCCAAGGGCGAGTTGGCCAAGGCCATCTACCACAGCGCCGCCGTGGCCGACAACGGCGAGTGGAAGCTGAAGACAGTGGCGAAGAAGGCGTATCCGGTGGAGCACTGGTACGCCATCTGGGGCGACAACGTAGATCCGGACCTGGCCCAGGGGTTGGGGCGCTGGATGCTCCTTCGGCGCATAGATCCCGTGTTCGACCTGACCGAGGCCTACGACGTGCGGCTCGACGGGGTGATACTGGACAACTTCTTGGCCTTCCCGGTGATCGACCGGCGGCCGGAGGCCATCGCCAACGCTGATTACGGCCTCACCTACAGTCCTGTGAGCTACAAGCCAGGGGTGCACAACGGCTTCGCCATGTTCGAGTTTCTGGAAGCACTGCGGGATCGCCTGGCCCAGAGGGGTGAGCCGCGCGCCATCACTGTCAACTGCTGGAGCATTGGCCACGCCAACTACCTCGCCAGGTTCATCGACTACTTCGGCGGAGAAGGACAGTTCTACACCGGAAGAGCCGAAGGGAACAACTGGAATCCAGATATATTGGACTATCGGCGGGCGCTGGCCAACCGCAAGCTTCTCGGCCATGGGAACTTTACTAGCGATGTATCCATGGAGACGGCTCTGGAGTTCGTCGAGTTGGCAAAGTTCTACGGCGTCTATATTAGTGTCAAGAAAAATGAGGGAAGTTGGGATCCGGAGGCCCTGGATATCGTGAACGCCACCGCCGCGTTTGTGCGGCCGTACGCCCTGGCCGGCTGGGAGCCCCTCACCTACGCCCGCGCGGACAGTGGGGAGGTGTGGGTGGAGCGGTTCGGAGAACCGACCAACGACGGTCTGTACTTCACAGTGCACAACACCACCGACCTCACCCGCACGACTGCCATCACCATCAAGACCGTACCGCTGGGCCTGACCGCCCCTGTCTCGGCAACCATCACCGACCTGGAGACCGACCAGGCCGTGCCCTTCAGCCTGGTGGCGGGAGACATCGTCGTCGAGCTGACCCTGGGGCCACGGGCGACGCGGGTGCTGCAAGTGGAGGGTGGAGTGGCCCCGCCGGCCTCCCGGTGCGTGGGGGACGCCAACGCAAACGGTATCGGGGACGTCGTGGACATCATGACCACGGCCTCGGAGCTGCCCTGCCACGTCTACCTGCCGCTGGTGGCCGCCCAGTGGCGGCAGCCCTGGCCCACGGCTACGCCGACCGCCACACCGACTGCAATATCCGAGGCTTTCCAGTTGCAGCACCTGCGCACCGCCACTCTCACCACCGACCCAGTTGCAATTCTACCTGGCCCCACTGGTGGCTCCCCGCTACCGGGTCGTCGTGGAGCGTCGCACGTACCTGACGCTGCTGGAACCCAGCGAGTTGGTGGGTATGCCGGACGTCGCACCCAGGGTGAACTCCGAGCCCAGGTTGGTGGCATTCACTGTGAAGGGGGCGCATTTACGAGTTGGGGGAAGACCAGACCTCGGAGGTCTACACATCCGCAGCTAGAGGTTTGCCCTCACGGGAGATTCCTACTGCGCGTTGACAGATCTCATCATGCCAGGGGGACCGCCACCACGTCCACCAGGCGGTTCTCCTCAGGGGGCGTCTCTCCCTGGGCGTGGCGGGTCAGGAGGTGGAGGCGCAGGGCGGCGGCCAGGTGCTCCTTGGCCTTTTGGGGCGTCTTGCCTCGTCCCACGACCTCGGGCACTGTGGGCGCGTACGCCTGGTAGCGACCTTCAACGGGCTCGATGATGACGTGGTACGCCCGCACCAGTTGCCGGCGCTCCTGGCGCATGCGTTTCAGCTCGGCCCGTAGTGTCTGCGTATCCGGAACCTGTGGTGCCGCAGGTTCGGACAGGTTCAAAAGACGCTTTGACTCGCGCAGTTGTTCGATCATGGCAAAGAAGTGTTCATCATCCTTGACAAAGACTTGTTCAGTCATGGTCGGTAGACCTCCTCGATCTCGTCGAAAGCCACACCGGAGGTCCGGTCAACCTATCAGCCACCCAACCATCCAATCAGCCAGCGCCGCCCTCCGAATGCGTGGGGGACGCCAACACCAACGGCATCGGCGATGTGGTAGACATCATGACCACGGACTCGGAGCTGCCCTGCCACGTCTTACCTGCCGCTGGTGGCCGCCCGGTGGCGCCGGCCCTGGCCCTCTCCGACGCCGCCACCGGCCGTCACGCCCACCTCCACCGGTTCCCACTAGGTCAACTCGAACTGAGGAGCTGGATACCAGGTCAGCAACACGGGTAGGGCCAGGGCGGATATGAAATCTAGTCACCGCTTTCTCACTCCCTGAGTTCCTTCTGCGTAACCGTTCAGGAGGTATCAGGACTAGCATCCTGAGTAGGTCGAAACGAAGTGGAGACCGTATCGAAGGGTGCGGGTTTGCGACGGTTCTTCGAACAAGCCGCACCCCCTTCGATGAACTCAGGAC
>JAANWY010000053.1 GCA_018263655.1 Anaerolineales bacterium
CACGGAACGTAGTGGAGTGCCGTAGGAGTGTAACATATCGTACCAACGCCACTCCGCTAGTGCTGCGTGGCTCACTACGAACCCTTAAGTTGGCGCATATGCCGCGCGCTCCCCTGCCCCCCTCCACACACCCGCATAACTTCTGAAGCCGCCGAGCCGTTATAGTTGTTGAATTTCGACCCACGCGTTCTGTAAAGAGGGAGTCTTGATGAAGCGACAACAGTCAATGCGAACGACTTGGGTGGGCGTAGCCTCTATCTTGATCGCGCTCGCGCTTACGTCACTCGCTCTCGCGTACACGGCTGAGGGTAAGCGGGCGCCCGGCGAGGACCCGGCAGTGCCAGGTGAAATCCTGGTGAAGCTGCACGGTGATGCCAAGAAAGGGCCGGCAGTCAACTGGTTGAAACAGAATCCTTACCCCGTGGTGTCGCGCTTAGAGGCGCTCGGCGTCTACGTTCTCAGCGTACCGCCGGAATCGCAGACCGACATCTTGAAGGATCTGAGCACCGATCCGGCCGTCGAGTTCGTCGAACCCAACCGCCAGGTCCCGCATCAGGACGAGACTGGCGAGGGATTGATCCCGTTACCGGGCGCTGTAGTGGATTCGGCGGAACGGCCGGACGCTGGCTCACTGCTTGCCCAGCCGAACGATCCGCTGTTCTCGCCCTATCAGTGGAGTCTCCACAACACCGGGCAAACGATCTGCTACGGGTCGGGCAGCACATCGCTGGTGTGCTACAACAACTTGACCGAAGACGCCGATATCGATGCACCGGAGGCGTGGGACATTCACACCGGCGCCCGCGTCCGGATCGCTGTGCTGAGCACCGGTGTCGAGGCGGACCACCCGGATTTGGCCGGCAAGATCGCCGAGGGGGGCTACGACTTCGCCAACGAGGACGAAGACCCAGCGGACGACAACTGGCGCGGCACGTTCCAGGCCGGCATCGGTGCGGCCATGACCAACAACGGTCGCGACGTGGCGGGCGTCTCGTGGGGGGCGGAGATCGTGCCGATCAAGGTCCTCGATAGCGCGGGAGACGGGGACTGGGCGGCGGTGGCCAGTGGCGTCATTCGCGCCGCCGATCTCGGTGTGCCCATCATCTACATCGGCACGGCCGGCTCCTCGTATTCGCAGACGATGGCTGAGGCGGTTGCCTACGCGCAATCGAAGGGCTCGCTCATCATCGCGCCCGGTCATCTGCGCTATCCAGCCGCTTACGACGGCGTCGTCGGTGTGTCGGCTACGAACTTCAACGATCAACATACGAATTGGACAGGCTCCGGAGACTACATTGATGTTGCCGCGCCCGGCTCGCTCATCGCGAGCACCGTGTGGCGCGGTGCAGATGAAGATGGCCGGGCGATTAGCAGCAACACGCCGGCCGCAGCCGCCCACGTGGCGGGTCTAGCAGCTTTGGTGAAGTCCGTACACCCGGCCTTCAACGCCCACCAGATCGCGGACGTCATCTTCACCTCGGCTGACGATCTCGGCGAGCCGGGCTGGGACCCGAAATACGGGCATGGGCGCATCAATGCCTATCGGGCGCTGAGTGGTGCGGAGCCGGCGGCAACGATAACGCCGCCGCTCCCGCCGGCCACCGCGACGGCCACGCTGCCACCCTCGACTTTCACGCCGCCTCCGCCGCCGGCTGGCGGCTCGACGATCTCCATCGTGCCGTACGGTTCCGCTGTGGGGTGGGTGCGCCAGGCTGATCGGCAGGGCAATCACTTCGGCGATGATGACACCTACACCGGCATCGGCAATGGCTACGTGTATCACGGCGCTGTCCAATTCGACCTATCACAGTTGCCAATCCAGGCGCGTATTACGGCTGCCAGCATCGAATTGACGGGCCAGACTTGGACCCCGCCTGAGCGACCAGGGGTTGGGTCCTGGCGTCTCGATTTGTTGGAGCCGGCAATCGATGGGGGCTGGGCCGGTCGTACCTTCAGTGATATTCGAAATGCACGATCGGTCGCCAGCGTTGGCGCGCCAGTGCCGGCCCACGAGTTGGGGCCCGGGCGGGTCAACGTCTTCGAGCTTGACGCGACTTCCCTCCGCCTCCTGGAGGAGCGGCTTCAGACAACGCGGCGGGCTTCGTTCCGGCTCAGCGGGCCCGAAGATTCTGCTGGCACTAATCTGTTCAGTTGGAACTCCGGTTACGGCGTCGAGAGTACGGGGAGGGCTCCGACGTTGCGGGTGACCTACACGCTGGATGGGGTCCGGCCCTCGCCGACCCCATCGCCAGGTCCAACGCCGACGCCGACGACGTGTACGGGGACCTGGATCCAGGGGGGCGAGGTTGTCCTCGGGTGTGTTGGCAGCAACGGCCGGGTGCTTGGTCGCGTGTTCTTTGACGTCGACGGGGATGGCGCGCGACAGGCCGCAACTGGGGAGTACGGCGTCTCGGGCGCCGTGCTCGTCTTGCGCAATGCGCTAGGCAACATCGTGGGCACCGCCACAACCGACGGAGAAGGCTATTTCGAATTTCTCGGCCTGCGCGCCGATCACTACACACTGGAGGAAATCAATCCCCAGGATTATCCAGGTGACACGACGCCCAATCTCGTCACCATTTCGCCGGGCGATTTTGTGCACTGCTGCACGGTTTCGGTGGCGTTTGGTGATGATAAGGCTTCGCCGCCGGCGCCTCCGCCGTCAACGCCGACGCCCACGGCGACCCTGGCGCCAATCGGGACACCGCCGCCATCGGCATCTGGCCAGCCGGGGCCTGGTCGCCGGATCCAATTGCCGGCCATTGACAATATGGGCGAGGATGAGACCTGGATTCAGGTCCAGAATCTCGGCCATCGGCCATCCAAGGTGATCCTGTTCACCTGGGGCGACTACTCGTACACGTGTCCTCCACAGGCGCCCGGCCCGCTCAAAGTGGAGTGTTCGGGCTTGCTGGTCGGTGGCGCGGCGTGGACGTTCCGCGATACGCAGCTTCCCTCAGCGGCGCGCTCCGTCATCGCTTATTCGGTGCCGGCTGACACAGCCGACGAGGCCTGCGCAGATGCCTTCGATACCGTCGGGCTGCACGGTGCGTGGCGACTGTGGGAGAGCCAGTGGCGGGCCGGCTTCTACGGCATCGGTGAGCGCCTGGCGGTGTCGGTCAATCGCCGGCTGGTGCAGGACAACGGTGTGGCCGTCGCCAGTGCCTACACTGGCATCTCCGAGAACATGCTGGGCGTGTACGACCCCGTCTTTGGTGGGTTCATGTACTACGTGCCTGTGCTTTACAACAAAGATGGTTGGGACAGCGAGATCGTCGTGCAGAATTCGGGCAACGAGTGTACGAGCCTCGAAGTCTGGTACAAGACGCAGGACGATTGCTTGCGGTCGGAGATTCACAGCGTGCCGGTGCTCTCGCCAGGGGAGTCGGTACGGCTCAAGCCGACGGGGTTGCCGATAGGGCGGCGTGGCTCGGCTTGGATCAGGGCCAGTCAGCCGCTGGCCATCGTCGTCGATCAACTAGGGAACGACACGCTGATGACGTCCCGCGGCGTGCCGGCCGATTCCTTCAGTGCGGGTTTTAGCGCCGGCTCGCTGGTGAACTTCGCGCCGCTGATTTACCGCGAATACAACGGCTGGGGGACGCGCATTCACGTCCAGAACTTGTCCAGCACCGTCAATGCCAAGGTGAAGGTATACTTCTTGGACGAGGGTGGCGACATCATCCAGACTGTGCTGGACTGGATCTGCCCGCGCGGTTCGCAGACTTACGAATTGGAGACCATCGGCAACCTGCCCGGGCGCTACGTCGGCGCGGTCCGCATCGAGAGTCAGAACTGGTGGACGCCGGGCGATCCTCCGGTCGATGCGCCGAATATCGTGTCGGTGGTCAGCTTGGTCAATGCCTTCGAGGGCCAAGCGCTGAGCTACAATGCGTTTACGCAGCAGGAGGCTCAGGGGGTGCGGACCGTCGCTCTACCTTTGTTGACTAAGCAGAACGGCCGGTTCGGGCCGGGTGACGTCCAGTGGAGCACAGAGATCGCTGTGCAGAACATCAACATGAATCCGGGGAGCACCAGTTTTCGCGTTGACATCTACGATCCGAATGGTTTGGTGGAGACTTTCTGCCAGTTCGTGAGCGAACGACAGGTGGACTACGTTGATTTGGATAAGATCGGGACGCTCCCGCAGGGTTTCACGGGCTCGGCCGTCATTGACACGGCGTGCAGCGATCAGGCCGGCGGCGCCTCGATTGTGGCGGTGGGGATTGAGCGGGCCAGCGGTGCCGGCGATTTCACCAAGGCTTTTGAGGGCGTTCGGTTAGATGAGGCTGGGTACTTCCCGTCCAATGTGCCTGTGTGTCCGGGTTGCGACACGCCGTAGCGATTTCTCTTGGATGCTCCTGCTCAAGCTCCAAAGGCGGCCAGACCCACATCTGGCCGCCTTTTGTCCCTAATCGTATTTGACTAGCGTGTGGTCAAGATTCGTGTCTACACAAGAAGAGACCGGAAAAATGGGGTCGGTGGGGGCGGCCGCCCCCACCGACCCCATTTTTCCGCATTTCTCAACTGCAAGGGCAATAGCCTGAGTAGCTACCTACATACTAAAATGGATT
>JAANWY010000054.1 GCA_018263655.1 Anaerolineales bacterium
GCCCCCCTGCTCCCCCGCTCCCCTGCTCCCCGGCCCGGCCTGCGCGACCGCCTGCCGGCTGTCTTGCAACTCCGAGAGCGCCCGCGCGATGGCCGCCTGCAAATCCTGGTCCCGCTGAGCGTTGGTGAGGGAAGCTTGCGCGGATTGTGCTGCCCGCTCGCCGGCCCGGGCGTCGCCTTGTCGAGCTGCGTCAGCCAGAGCCGAGAGGGCGCTCGCCAAGCCCTGTCCTGAGCCTGTCGAAGGGTCTGCGTCGGTGGCGGCCGCCTGGGCGGCCAGTTGGTCCAACTGTTGAGCCAGACCGGCTTGCTGGGTTGGGCTCATGCCGGCCAGCGCTGCGGCGAGTTGGCTAAGCGCTTCTTGAGCGCTGTTGGTTTGTTGGTTGGCTAGTTCCGCGAGTTGGGCGGCCAGGGACTGCCGGGCGGCGCGCTTGGCGCCGACTCGCGGGTCCAATTGCCGGCGCAGTGTTTCCTCGGCCTCCGAGATATCGGCCAGAGCGTCTTCCTGGATGCCTTGATTCTCGCGCAGCTTGCGGGCCAGTTCGGCCAACTGGCGCAGCAGTTCTTCGCGCTCCTCCGAGGTGGGCGTCGTCTCTGCGTGCAATTCTTCACGTAATTCCTCGATCTCCTCGGCTTGTTCCTGCGTGGCTTCGCGGACAGCGGCGCGGTGTTCCAGCACGGCGTCCATCGGGTTGGGAACGATAGTCAGGATCACGATGGCAGCCGCGACGATGCCGGCCCACTTCAACGCTCGCCGGTCGACCGTCAGCCCGATGTCCCGCCGGGGGTTGATCCGGCGTGCCACGTACACAGCATCATCCCGCTGGCGTTCGACCAACTCGCCTCGTGTCCCCCGGATGGCCATCTCCAGCGCCGTGGACAGCCGTTCCTTGAGCTTCAGCATGACGTCGGTTCGGCGGGCTACTGTGGGAAGTGGCAGCGGGCGGATAAGAGCGTAGCCGAGGACCCCACCCAGCCAGATGAGTAGCGGAGCGCCCGCCCACCACGGCAGTCGCTCGATGGGCCAGCGCCGGCCGGCGATCAGCACAATGCCGGCGCCGGCCAGCGCCACCCACAACGTGCGCGTCGCGAACAGCAGGCCATCGCGCAGGCGCAGCCGCCGGCCGAGGGCGCGTAACGGCGACCCCAGCGGCGTAGCGTCGATCGATGGTCGACTTTGTGGCATCGCTATGGCGCCTCGGCAGGTGGTGGGGCAGTCGTTGGCGTTGGTGGAGGCGGATATGGGACCGCCGGCACCGCACGTTCGATCTGCACCGGCGCGACGGGCACTGGCGCCGGCGGAGCCGGTGTCGGGATGCCGAGGCGCTCGGCTTCGCCGACCAACGGCTTGAACAGGAAGTAGCCGCCAACGCCCAACAGGAGGAGCAGAACGATCACGATTGCTGCGCCGGCGCGCCCGATCCGCCAGCGGCGAACTGGCTTCACCAACTGGGTGCTGACGAGGTAGAGGGTGACGGTCAACGCCGCGTAAAGCGCCAGTGTGTAGTGCCACGTCGGGCGCACGGTGAACTCGGCCGGTGCGCGGGGACCGGCCACCACCCGCCAGTCGCCGGCCAGCAGCCCGAACGGAATACCCAAGCTGAAGGCGCCGCTCTGCGGTGTCGCTTCGCTGAGCACCGCCGCCATGGCGCTGAACGGATTCGGAATCAACAGCGCACGCGGCGGCGGGGCCCCCTGGACCACGCCCCACAACACGGCAATGAACACTGTTCCAACGCTGAGCAAGAGCAGGAAGCTGTAGCTGAGCACCGTCGCGCGGGCGGTCCGGCCGGTCAGCGCTGAGAAGAAGAGCCCCACGACGCCGAATGTGATGGTAGTCGTGATTAGGACGAGCAACGCTTTCAGCATATCGGCCGGCGCCACCCCGCCGAAGATGAAGACCAGGCTGGCCAAGGGGATGGCGGCGAAGATCAGGAGCAGCACGTAGCTCAGCGCCGAGAGGAGCTTGCCCCACAGGATGGTGCGTGGCTTCAGCGGCGTCGCGACCAACATCTCGTAAGTCAGGTTCTCGCGCTCGCTGCTGATGGTGCCGGCCGTCAGGGCCGGCGTGATGAATAGGATCAAGAATAGCTCGAAGAAGGCGAGGCCGGCGAACAGCGATTGCCCGATGGTGGCGCTCATCAAACCGCTTGGGTTGTACCTCATCGATGCCCCGACGATCCGATAGAGCCCGTAGCTGACCAAGCTCAGCACCGCCAAGAAGGCGGTCAGGATGGCGAAGGCACGACCACCACGCATTCTGGAACGGAGTTCTTTTACAACGACGGGGTTGTGGAGAATGGAGGATGGAGGATGGAGAATGGAGATTAGAGATTGGAGATTAGGGACCCATCTTCCATTTTCCCCTTTCCATTTTCCATCTTCCATTTTCCCCTTTCCCCTTTCCATTTTCCATCATTGGACTTCGCCCTTTGTGATCTGAAGAAATACATCCTCCAAGTCTGTCACGTCTTCGGTGAAGTTGGTGACTTTGACGTTGTGGTGGATGAGGTAGGCTAGGAGGCCGGCTGTCGCTTCGGCGTCGCCGGTGAAGGTGGCTTGCAGGCCGCCATTGACCTCGAACACCTCGCCGATGCCCTTGAACTTCGCCAGGGTTGCACGGGCTTGTTCGACATCGGAGATGACCGTCAGGCGGATGATTCTCTCGTGGCGCAGGTGCCGGCGCACGTCCCTCATCGGACCACTGACCAGGAGCCGGCCCTGCTCGATGATGCCGACCTGGTCGCACATCTCGGCCAGCTCGCTCAGGATGTGGGAGCTGACGATGATGGTCTTGCCCATGCGTTGCAGTTCGCGCAGCAACTCGCGAATCTCCACCCTGGCGCGCGGGTCCAGCCCCGACGCCGGCTCGTCCAGCAGCAGGATCTGTGGGTCGTGCACCAACGCGTGGGCCAGGCACAGGCGCTGGCGCATGCCGCGCGATAGATTCTCGACATAATCATCGCACTTGCCGTCCAGATCGACCAGCGCCAGCAGTTCGTCGACCAGGCGGGCGCGGCGGTCGGCCGGCAGGTTGTAGCAGCGGCCGAAGAAGTCCAGGTATTCCCAGACCCGCATGTCGTCGTAGACGCCGAAGAAGTCGGGCATGTAGCCCACCAGCCAGCGGGCGGCCTCGGGGTGGCGCTGGATGTCGTCGCCGGCCAGTCGGATGTCGCCGGCGTCGGGTTCGAGCAGGCCGGCGAGGAGGCGCAGTGTCGTGGTCTTGCCGGCGCCGTTGGGTCCGATGAAGCCGTACAGCGTCCCCGGCTCGATACGCAGCTCAAGCTGGTCGACGGCGGTTAGGCCGTTGAATTGTTTGGTCAGGTTGGTGGTTTCGATTGCGGACATGTCAACGTGTTGCGTCTTGCGTGACTACTTCCCCTGTTGGGCGAAGGCTTCCTCTTGTTGGGCGAAGGTCTCCGACCGAGCCCAAACGCGGCGGCGGTCAGGAGACCTTGCCGAACAATGGGCCCTTGGGCGAACTTCCCCTGTTGGGCGAACTCCCCCCTGTTGGGCGAAGGTCTCTGACCGAGCCCAAACGCGGCGGCGGTCAGGAGGCCTTGCCGAACAATGGACGGGTCACTGGTCACTGATCACTGAGCACTGAACCGCGCGTCCCTTCCAGCGCGATGTTCGTGTACAAACATCCGCCCTTCTGGTTGCCGGCCTGCATCCTAACGCGGATGGTGTGGTTAGTCGGCTGGATGAAGGGATTCGGATCGTCGATGTGGTTGGCGCCCAGCCTGATGTCCTCGATCGTTTGCCATCCGCCGGCCGTCCAGTCATAGAGCGCGGTGGCCGGCGCTTGCCCCCATCCGCCGTCGCTCTCAATGATCAGATTGAGCTCACTGAACCGAACGTCGTGCAGATCGCGAGGCAGCCGGAATTCCAGCACCATTGCCCCCTGATACGGGGTAAACCCGAGCGAGCGTCCGCCGTAACATTGGCTGGCGTTGCCTTCTTGCTCGACGAGTTGGGCAAGGGTGAAGCCGGGTGGCACGCCGACTTCGCGCTCACCAAAGTGCAGCGCCGGCTGAGCGATGACCAGTGATGTGGCGAGTTCACGTGCATTTGCACCCTCGACGCGAGTCGACTGTGGGCTTTCGTCCAGCCAGCCGATGATGAGCGGGCCGGCGTTCGCCACATAGCCTGTTTCGTATGCCGGCAGAAACACACTATCGAGTATTTGTTGCTTCAGCCGTATCTCGCGGCTGGGGCCACGAGGGCCTGGGTTGCTCAGTTCGTCTTGAAGGATAAGGTAGCTCAGTGGCGGTCCGCGATGGACTCCCGTTGTACTGACTTCGAAGTCCACCTCGACGGTCTGACCGGCTTCCAGCGATCCCAGACGGATGAAATCATCGGCGAGGGCGATCACTGTGTCCTGAAGTGGCAGTGCACTGGCGTTGGTCACCTGTCCCTTGAGGCGCCCGTCTCGATATCTCAGGTCAGATTGGAGGGCGATGGGGGTTCGGATGACGGTTTCGGCCGCGAAGGTTTGCATGGCCCATTGATTGACCGTCAGGTTGCGGACCTTGGTTGGCCGCCCTTGGATCACTGTGATGTCGCCGGCGATAGCGGCGGTGGACGAACTCCAGGGGCTGTATTGTGGGTGCAGCGATCTAACCAGCGGATCGCCGGCGACGCTCACGGTGTAGGTGCGTTTCGTGGGCGAAAACAGGCCGACGTAGGTGCGAACGCTCGACACCTCGACGTCCATCATCGGTTCGATGATGGATAACTTGTTGACGATCACTTCGCCGCCGCGCAGAGCGTAGCCGACGCCGTAAGCGCCGACGGAGAAAGTGAGCGTCATGGCCGGAATTGTGATCCACGCCCACTCTGGCCGGCGCGTCCGGCGCAGGACGAAGTAGTTGATGGGACCAACCAGGAACACGTAAATCGCGAGCAGCAGGACGACCCAGCGGACCGACGGCAGATCCAGCGCGGGCAGGTTCGACAGCGCGTTCATCATGCGCTGGTCGACGAGCTGGTGTGGCGAGACGTCGGGGGGTGTTTCGACGGCAGCCAGCGCGTCGGGTTGCAGAAGCGTGCTCCACATTTTCTTTTCGCCGGCCCACGCACCGAAAGGTGACAGACCCAAATCGAGCGCGAGGAAGGTCACCCGCCCTTGCCCAGTCTCCCGCTGGACGATGAGGGGGGTCGTGTCCTGCTCGGCTAGCGCGACGCTCTCTTCTGCAAGACTGGTTTCGGCGACGACGAACGGTCCGGGGACGCGGATGGGGTCGCCGCCGAGGGTAGTCAAGCCTGGCAATCCATCAACCGACCGGGTGCCGTCGAGGGTGACGGGTAGCAGGTCGGCCGGCAGGCCGGCCGTCGTCAGCGCGGCGCCGGCGCCCCCGCCAACGACGAGATGCCCGCCGAGTTGCACCCAGGTGGACAGCGCTTGCTGCTGGGCCGGCGCGAGCTGGCTGGTGTCGACGGCGTTGAGGATCAGGACGTCGAAGGATCTCAATCCCGCCGGCCGCTCCGGGATTTCGCCGGTCGAGAGCGCAACGGTTCGAACTCCCCCCGGACGTTGAGGTATCGAAAGCGTACGTAAGATGGACAAGGCATCGGGGTCGCGGGCGAGAAGACCGATCAGCAGGGTGTGATACGTGATCGGCTGTACGTCGACCGCGGAGGCTGCAAGTTCTTTGTGTTCTTCTGTCAGGGTAAGGGGCAGCCGGCGGGAGAAACTGGTGGGCAATACGTAGAGATCGACTTGCTTTCGGGCGCCGGCCGGCAGTTCGAGGGGCTGTATGAAGGTTGCTTCACCGCCAGAAGAGGTGACGATGGCGCGAACTTCTACTGTGCGGTCGCCGCCTCGGTTGGATAGCGTGACGCGTACAGGCAGCCATTCACCGTATTTCACCAGGCCACCGAACAGGGCTTCGGCCGACCAAGCGATGTTGCCGGCCGGCCGTTGTGCAGCCGCCGGCGCTCCTGGCAACAGCGTCAGCATAAGCGCAAGCACCAGCACCAGGATGGCAAATGTTCTATGCAGAAGACTCAACGCCACCTCTTTCATCAATTCAGCACTATCTACACTTGGTCGGCTGACTACATAGTCGGATTGTCAAGCAGTCTCGGTAAATCGCAATCTAGGTTCGTAGTCAGCCACGGAGGCGAAGCCGGAGTGGCATCCCGGCGTCCTGCGGTACCACGGACGGCACTCCACTGCGTTCCGGACGGATGTGCGCATCCGCGCTCACTACGAACGGGCTTTGCAATTTACCGAATCTCTGGCAAGCTGTCAAGTCGAAGAGCGAAGGCTCGGATCGCGACCGCTGGCGACGACCTGCCCCGTTACCGACCGACACCTGGCGGCCGGTTATGTGGCGTCTGTCGGGCAGGGGCGGCCGGCGCTATATGGCCAGCACTTCGCCCTTCGAAATAGCTAACGAATGAAGGCCGGCCGAAGTTCCAGCTTCAATTGTATGTAGGCGTTGCCAGAGGGGCAAACAGCAGTTCTGAATTTGGCTTTAGTGGCTACCCTTGCGAAGGTTGCTAAGGGACTCCGCAGCGAAGTGGCACGCGACAACCGACGGTGATTCTGCCGCGAAACCGGCTCACAAACCTTCGCAAGGGTCAAATTTGGAATTCCTGAGGGCAAGAGCAATTTTTGCTATGACCCGGTCGATATGCTATAATACTCTACGGTATTCGTAACTACTCAGCCTATGTCATTGCGAGGAGCGTTTTTTACGACGAAGCAATCCCCAAGTGCGTAGGAGATTGCTTCGTCACTCCGCTACGCTCCGTTCCTCGCAATGACAACAAGGGGGCTGAGTAGTTACCGGTATTCTGACGATGTTGCATCAGGAGGATGTGGATGAAACAATATGCTGTCGACCAGCTTCGCAATGTGGTGCTCCTGGGCCATAGCGGTTCAGGTAAGACATCGCTTGCCGAAGCGATGTTGTTCGACACCGGTGCCGTCAACCGCATGGGGTGCATTGAGGATGGCACGACGGTGGCCGACTTCGACGAGCAAGAGCATAGTCGAGGTCACTCCATTCATACAGCAGTTGTGCCTGTCGAATGGAACAGCAGCAAACTGAATGTGCTTGACGCGCCTGGCTTCATCGATTTCTTGGGTGATGTCAGGGGGGCCCTGTCCGTTGGCGACGGTGCGGTTATCGTTGTCGATGCCAGCTCTGGCGTTGAGGTTGGCACCGAATTGGGTTGGGGGTACTGTGAGGAGACATATCTGCCGCGCTTGGTCTTCATCAACAAGATTGATCGCGAAAATGTGCGGTTCAAGCGTGTCCTCGATCAGTTGGAAGCCTCTTTTGATGGGGCATTTGTGCCAATCCAGGTTCCGATCGGGCAGGGTGGCAATTTTGAGGGTGTTGTCGATCTAGTGTCGATGCAGGCCTACACCGGGGATGGTGAGGGCTCCGATGACATTCCAGAGGGTGTGATGGATCAGATCGCGACCTATCGCCAGCGCATGATGGAGGCCGCGGCGGAGAACGACGACGAACTCTTGCTGAAGTACCTCGATGGTGAGGAACTGACCAGTGGTGAGATGCGGCGAGGGTTCCAGGCCGGCGTCGCATCGGGGTCCATCGTCCCCGTGCTGGTTGGCTCGGCGACGCACGACCGCGGTGTCCGCCGCTTGATGGACGCAATGATTGAGTACCTGCCATCACCCTCAGATGCCGCGCCTTACCGGGCCACAAATCCGGCCACTGGCGAGGACGAAATGCTTGAGCCGGACCCATCGGGTCCGCTGGCGACGTTTGTCTTCAAGACCGTCGCTGACCCCTATGTTGGAAAACTCACCTTCTACCGGGTATTCTCCGGCACGATGGCGTCTGACACCCAGGTGTACAACCCGAGGTCGGGTGAAATGGAGCGCTTGGGACAACTCTACGTCATGCGCGGCAAGGAGCAAATTACGGCGGATCGCATCACGGCTGGAGACATAGGCGGCGTTGCCAAGCTTGACGAGACCATGACAGCGGATACGTTGTGTGATCGGGATCACCCGCTGGTGGTTCCGGCGCCGGAGTATCCGACGCCGCTGTATTCTGTCGCTCTGCAGCCCAAGACGCAGGTGGATACGGCCAAGCTCAGCCCGACCCTCAGCCGGCTTGCTGACGAGGATCCTACCCTGCGTTGGAATCAGGAAGCCAGCACCAAGCAGCTCATCCTGTCTGGTATGGGTGAGACGCACATCAACGTTGCGCTGCGCCGAATGGAGGACAAGTTCGGTGTCGGCGTCAACCGCGAGATCCCGAAAGTTCCGTATCGCGAAACGATCACGCGGAGCGGGGCGGCTGAGTACCGTCACAAGAAGCAGACAGGGGGCGCCGGCCAGTTTGGCGAGGTGCACCTGCGGGTGGAGCCACAGGATCGGGGTGAAGGTTTCGAGTATGATAGTGAGGTCTTTGGCGGCGCGATTTCTCAATCTTTCATCCCATCCATCGAGAAGGGGGTCAAGCAGGTGCTAGAACAGGGCGCCATAGCCGGCTACCCGGTCGTGGACTTGAAAGCTATCGTGTACGACGGCAAGGAGCACCCGGTTGACTCGAAGGACATTGCGTTCCAGATCGCTGGCCGCGAAGCCTTCAAGCTCGCGATGCGCGAGGCTGGCCCAATCCTCTTGGAGCCAATCATGGACGTGCGCGTCATTATTCCGGATGACGTGATGGGCGACATTCTGGGTGATATGAGCACGCGGCGCGGTCGCGTACAAGGTACGACCCAGGATGGCCGGAAGGCCGCGATTGAGGCTCAGGTGCCGCTGTCCGAGATGCAGCGCTACTCGCCGGACCTGCGCTCCATGACTCAGGGGCGTGGGATTTATTTTATGGAGTTTTCGCACTATGAGCAGGTTCCCCAACACGTTACTCAAGAGATCATTGAGCGGGCCAGGCGCGAGGAGGAAGAAGAGTAGACGTATGATCGACAGGCGTAGCTTTCCTGGGCGTGGCAAGGTCGCCATTCTTCGGACGCGGCCGGAGACGGTGGTGGAGGACTACGGCCGGCTGATGCAGCTAGCCGGTTACCGTGAGGCGTTGCCTCAGGACAAGGAAACGCTCCTGAAGATCAATATCTCATGGGACACTTGGTATCCGGCGTGCTCGACGGCGCCCTGGCAGCTTGAAGGTGTGATTCAGGAACTCCAGGGTGCCGGCTACGCTCTCGCCGGCGTCCACAATGATACGGTCGTGGTGGATACGTCAGACGGTGAGGTGAACAACAAGCACAAGTACGTCACCGACAAGTACGATGTGCCGTGCGTCTATACCTACAAGCCGGGCGTGGAATGGATACGCTACGAACCCGAAGAGCCGTTCCTGGTTCTGGATGAGGTCTACCCCGAGGGCGTCTACATCCCCAAAGTGCTCTACGATAGCAACGTTGTCCAGTTGCCTACAGTCAAGACTCATGTCTTCACGACTATTACTGGCGCAATAAAAAATGCTTTCGGGGGGCTCCTACACCGCAAGCGACACTGGACCCACGCCGTGATTCACGAGACCCTGGTGGACTTGCTTCAGATTCAGCAGGACATCCACACTGGTCTCTTCGCTGTGATGGATGGCACGTTTGCCGGCGACGGCCCTGGCCCCCGCGCCATGCGTTGGCACGAGAAGGACGTTATCCTGGCCTCAGCCGACCAGGTTGCCATCGATGCAGTGAGCGCCAAGCTCCAGGGGTTCGATCCTATGTCGCTGCGCTTCATCCGCCTGGCCCACGACAAGGGCTTGGGCGTTGGCGATCCTCGGGAGATCGAGATTGTCGGTGACGCGGAGATCGCCGAAGAATCGTGGGGGTTTGTTCAGCAGCAAACATTTGCCAGCAAGGGACAGCACGCCATCTACCACGGCCCGCTGAAGCCTCTCGAGAAGCCACTGCTGCGATCTCCGTTGGTGCCCTGGTCCTACTTCGCGTCACACCTGTACCACAACGTCTACTGGTATCCGTTTGTGGGGCGCAAGCGCGTGGAAGAGGCGCTGCGCACGAAGTGGGGCCGGCTGTTTAGGGACTACGGCGAGGGCGAGGTCGTGATGCCAGGTATGCGCCCACAGACTTTGGCCATCGCCGCCGGCGGCCTGGCGGCACTGCTTGCGGCGGTTTTGTGGATTGGGCGCGCGGCGCTGCGAAACCGCTGAAAACTGCCTCACTCAGAGATAGTGTGCACCTGGAACGTGTACACGTCCAGCTCACCCCCCAACCAGGCATCCGCCGGCAGCCCCGCTTTCTGACACAGCACTGCCATGAAATCCGCTGGATCACAGAACCGATCCCAGGTCTGTGGCAGCAGGAGTGCTCGTTGGAAGCCGTGCACAATCAAAACCCCGTCGATGCAGGGTCTGATGCGGCTGATGAGATCTGTGCTGTCGTCATATCGGATTGCAGCAGGTTCGGTGAGGATTGAGATTTCGATCTCGACCCCAGGTAGTTCGTCGGGGCCGATGGGCTTGAAGCGCGGGTCGGTGAGGGCGGCGCGCGTGGCGTTGCGTGCCACGTCCATGACTAGCGAACCGCGCGGCCTCGGCGAGCCGACGCAGCCGCGCAGTGCACCATCCACGCGCACCGTGACGAAGCTAGCACCTTCCTCCAGGAGGCGCTCAGAGAACTCCAATGGCGGAAGTGCCGGCTCTTCTTCTTCCAGTCCAGTGTGCACAGCGGTCTCCAGGGTCGTGCGAGCGACCTGAAGCAACTGCTTTTCTTCAGCCGGCGTCAGCTCGATGACGGGTTCAGCGGGTGCGTCCATTCGAAGCGGAGTATGCTACGGCTGCGTATCCGACGACGCCCGATTTGTCTCCGCCGGTGTCGCCGGAATTTCGGTAGTCCAGGAGTCTTGGCTGCCAGCCCAGGTCGCCGGCGATGGTCATCAGAGTGATTATCGGCCCGATGCCGCAGGCCTCACCCTGAGCGGCGCGGTCCACCTCGCCCGCCACCACTGCATCCAGAAATGCCTGGTCCATACGGCGAGCTGTTTCGTGGCTGTGGTAGTGGCTCAGATCGGAACTAACAACTACGAGCGCCTCCAGATCGTCTTCCGCCAGCTCCGCCAGGTCATGCGCAATGGGCTCCGGATCGATGTTGCCAAACAGGAGTGGCACGATCCGAAAATTCGGCAGCACTGTTTGCAGGAAGGGTAGCTCGACCTCCAGACAGTGTTCGGGCGTGTGGGCCCGATTCCCCTCGCGATATGGGTTACCGTGCTGTATCAGCGCTTCCGCCTGTTCCACCGCCACCGCCACCGATCCGAGTGGTGTCTCGAAGTGGTCAAATACGCCGACGGCGATGCCGTCCACGGGCACGTGGTGTGCGGGCCCCATCAGATAGACGGTATAGTGTCCGTCGGGCTTGCCGGCCAGAGCACGGAAGCTGTGGCCGGCGATGGGCGCAGAGTAGGGGTAGCCGGCGTGGGGTGCGATCACAGCGCGCACGTCGCGAAGTTGACTGACGGATGCCTGTTCCAGGCACGTGTCCACGGCGTCTTGGAGCCGTGTGGGATTCGCGGGATAGAATCTGCCGGCGACGGCGGGTGGCCGGCGTGTGAGTTTTCGTGCAGACATCAGATTACCTTACCAGGTCGATGGATCTGAATCTATCACTCTCATATCATATCAGATTGTGCTGATCTTGACAACAGGGTGCCGCGCGAGGCAGCAGTTCTAAGTTTGATTCTAGTACACTGCGGCGGAAATCCTTCGGTAGTTATTTGCTCCAAGGGGATCGTCAGATCCCCGTCTGGCGCGCCGTTTCTTGCCGTTTCATAGCTGGTTTTCGTCGCGCAAGGCCGGGATCTAGCGAGCGTAAACTGCCGAAGGATTTAGGCCGTCGTGTACTAGTGGCTACCCTTGCGAAGGTTTGTGAGCCGGTTTCGCAGCAGAATCACCGTCGGTTATCGCGTGCCATTTCGCTGCGGAGTCACTTCGTAACCTTCGCAAGGGTCAAGTTTAGAATCAATACCCGTGAATGAATGGTAGAGCGGCTCACCCTCCCGCAGGTATGTCTCTTCAGTGGAGTTTCTAATCTTCTATTGCTTCCCGTTGGCCCGCGCCAAGTTCAACTCCAACAACCTCCGCAGAATTTCCTCATCGTCGATGTCGTGGGGCCAGCCGTAAGCGTCCAGCACGGCCTCATCCAGTTTGCGGTGGGCCAGCTCCAGCCAGGTGGGGGATGCGTTGTAGAGGTTGGTGAGGGTGCGCTTCTTGAGTTCCTTCTTGGTCGCGCCGGCCGGGCTGAGCCACGCCTGACGCTTCTCCACCAGCTCGCGCGCCTCCTGGGCGATGGCCTCGACGCGGGGATCGCCGGCCGGCTCTTCGCCTGGCGGCCAGGGAAAGGGGAAGGTTTCGAAGATGAGAGTTTGTGAGTATCTGAATCCACTTTCGGCATCCCGAAGCTGAGTGCCCGTTCTCCGAGCCCAGAGCTCGTGTAAAGTCGACTGCAACACTCCGAAGAAATAATCATCCTCGCGTGCTACCACTACGACGGCGCTGGCAGGCCGAATCTCGACGCCAACCCAGACAAATACGCGGTGTTTTGAGACCCGTGGTGTGGCAATGTATCGAGGCGATCCGGATACCGCCTCGCGCATTTCAGGTCGCGGTCGCCAGTGCAGCCACCACTCCTCCTCGAGTCCCTTCGGACGCTTGCCCTGGCGGCTCGGTTTCACGTGCTCACGCACATATTCGAAGGGCTTTTCGTACTGAGCTGCTTCGTCTATCGGCGTGTCGACTCCAAAATCGACTATCCACATGTCTCGCGATTGACGAGTGATGTCCGAGGCGTTTATCCAGGGCTTGATCACGTCAGAATTGGGGCGTCCATTCGGATTCCCTGTTGCTCCGAGCATCTTCTGTGCTCGTTCGCTCGAAATATCGAACGGGCCAGTCTTCTGGATTCCTACGAAACAGAAATTCTCATTTTCCGGCAAACGTTCGGCAGCAGTGAGATCAATTGTGCTGGTTAAGTCCGCATATATTTCTGCAACAGGCGTACTGTCCAATGCCCTGTAATGCTCTGAGCCGTTATCAAACCCGATCATTGAGACATGCACTGTCGCTCCATCAAGTACCCAGTTCCGGTCAGACTGAGCCCAGAAGATGTCGCCGGTGTTTTTGATTCGGTCTAACACTGTACGGTTTGCCCCACCACGAATTGCCTGGGTGGCGAGTAACCCTGCTCGATCAATCCTGTCTTGTTCGATCAGGGCTCTTGCCTTTTCGAACCAATAACACACCAAATCGCTTTGTCGTGGGATGCGCTTCTCATAGAGGTCGCGAAGATCATCGACATATTTGTCACCCAGTTCTCCCCGCATCTTCCGATCGCCTAAAAATGGCGGATTCCCAATCGCCACGTCGGCCTCGGGCCACGCCGGCTCGACAGGGTTGCCGGCCTCGTCGTAGGCCAAGATAGCGTCCGTTTGCCAGATGTTTTCCAGTGGTTTGAGGATGGGTTGGCTGGGCGTGCCGAAGCCATTCTCGTGCAGCCACTGGATGTAGCCGATCCAGATGGTGGCTTGGGCCAGCTCGTGGGCGTACTCGTTGATTTCGATGCCGTGCATCTGGGCCGGCGATACCTGCGGATAGGGGCGCGTCATGCCGGCGTCGCCGGCGAAGGTGGTGACTTCCTTCTCCAGGTCCAGCAACTGGCGCAGCGCCACGTACAGAAAGTTGCCGCTGCCACAGGCCGGGTCCAGCACCTGCACCTGGGTCAGTTCGTTTAGGAAGCCCAGAATCGTCTCCTGGATCATGTTCGTGTACTGCGTCACCCACGCCTTGGAGCCCGTCTCCTCCCGCTTCTGGACCAGCTCCGCCACCTCGCTCCGCACGACGTCCCAGCACCGGCGCAGCGGCGCCATCAGCACCGGCTCCACGGTCAGCAGAATGTCGTCCTTGCTGGTGTAGTGGGCGCCCAACTGGGAGCGCTTGCTGGGGTCCAGGCTGCGCTCGAAGAGCGTGCCGAAGATGGCGGGTTCGATGTTGGACCAATCCAGCCGGCTGACGCGACGCAGAATCTCCAGGCCGTCGCTGCCCAGCTCCAGCACGGCGTCGTCCTCGAACAGCCCGCCGTCGAAATGCTCGATCTGATCGGCCCCGAACCAGCCGCCGGCGGCCATGGCCCCGAACAGCGCGCCGAGCTGCTGCGCGAAGCCCGACGTCTGCTGGCGCGTCTGCTCGGCCAGGCGGGTGAAGAGGTCGGTCGGCAGCAGACCGATGTCTTCGGCAAACAGGCAGAACAGCAGCCGAATGAGGAAGTGGGCCGTCTCTTGCGGACCCTCGCCCCGCCGACGCAGCAGATCGGCCAGCCGCGCGAACTCGCGGGCCGCCTCCCCGGTGACTTGCTCCGTGGTCTGCGGCGCGCGCAGTTGCGCGGGGTCGTGGAAGGCGTGGTAGAGATGCCGGCGCTCCTCGGCCACCAGCAGATCGTCCAGTGTGATCGTGTAGACGCGCTTGACGGTGTTGGTGAAGTTGGTGTGAATGAGGATGCGTTCGATATCGGAGACGATGAGGAGCGGCGGGTTCTCCAGCGCCTCGCGGTACTGGAGCAGTTGCTGATAGGCGCGGTCCAGGTCGGCGTGCTTGCCCTTGTACTCCCAGGCGAAGTAGCCCTTCTTCCAGACGTCGGCCCAGCCCTGACCGCCGCGCTGTTTGGTGGCGCCGGCTTCGAAGGCGAACCACGTGCCGTCGGGGTCGGCCTCGGCCGGCGTCGGGTGGTGGAGGAGCCGGCAGACGTCGATGAAGTGTTCCTGGGCGGCGGAGCGTTCTTTCAGCGTGGCGTTCCGCCACTTGGTGACGAAGTCTTGCGGTGAGATGTCGGCCGGCATGGTTGAAGCCTCTTGCGCTAACAAGTCAAGGGTCGAAGTTACGTAGAATATACTACACAGACGGTGGGGGGTCAAACCATGTAGAGCGAAATGATATTTCGTTCAGATCGATTAACCAAATCGATCTACATGTCGAACGAAATGGCGTTTCGCCTGATCGATTAACCAAATCGATCTACATGTAGAACGAAATGGTATTTCGTTCAGATCGATTAGCCAAATCGATGTACATGTAGAACGAAATGGCGTTTCGCCTGATCGATTAACCAAATCGATCTACATGTAGAACGAAATGGTATTTCGTTCAGATCGATTAGCCAAATCGATCTACATGTAGAACGAAATGGCGTTTCGCCTGATCGATTAACCAAATCGATCTACATGTCGAA
>JAANWY010000055.1 GCA_018263655.1 Anaerolineales bacterium
ACCCGACGATTTACCAAATCGTCCTACATGTCCCCCCATATATTGAGAAGACACCTTTTTCAAACAAGCTTTGGGGACCGATCTTCTGTCTCGCGGGGATTTCTACTTCTAGGAGAGGCGGGACACAACAACTCGAAAGCCGAAGCTGTCGCTCCAGAGGTGGGCCATGAGGCCGTACCGCGCCGCACAACGATACTCACCAGGCTCGTTGCCGTCCCAGCAACCGCCGCGCAGGCACCGCATGTCGGAGAGCTCGCTCTCGCGCCGGGAATCTGACCTTCCAGCGTCCGCTCCGGACACATAATCCCCCCACCGCGTCTGGCACCACTCCCACACATTGCCGGCCATGTCCAGGAGTTCAGTATCGGGTGTTGCGCCGGCCGGAAACGCCCCGACAGCGGACGGCGCATTGAGCCCGGTGCCTTTCCAGTTGAGGGCCTTCGGGTTCCAGGTGTCTCCCCAGGGGTAAGCGCGCCGCTCCTGCCCCCGAGCGGCGTATTCCCATTCGGCCTCGGTTGGCAGTCGGATCGCTTGCTCGTTTCCCAGGTAGCCGATCCTGCGGAGCTTGGCCGTAAGCCAGTTGCAGTACGCCACTGCCTCGAACCAAGTGACGCCAACCAGCGGCGCGTTGGGCTGGTTCAGCGCGCGGTCGTCCCAGCGACCCGGTAGCCCATCTTCGGCATTCCAACGGTGGATTCGTCCCTCACGCCAGGCCTCGCGGCCCATCGCCGGCCACCAAGTCTCCAGGCCGGCCTTCGCGTAGCCGCCGTCATCTATGAAGGCCAGGTACTGAGCGTTCGTAATCGGGTAGCACCCCATGCGAAAATCGGCCACCGTGACCGAATGGGCCGGCTGTTCCTTGTCCAGCCACCGATACTCGGCCCACTGTTGAGTATACCATTCCGCGTGAGCCTCGATCTCGGCCACCTCTTCTGCTGTGGTCCCCATTGTGAACGTACCGCCGCTGATAGGGGCGAAGTAGCTGTCCAGGTCTTCGGGCAGCCCATATGCCGCCTCAAATCGAGGGTCGCCTAGCCTGCTCAGGATGACGCCACCGCCGGCGCGTTCCACCGGCGCCAACGCACCTTCGTCTAGGAGCCGTGCGAGTTGCTCGGGAACCTGCGCTGCCAGTTCCTCTCCGCGTCGCAAATTGTGCAACAGCTCGGGCGGTATCACGGCGAGCATATCGCCGGCTAGCTTGACCTGCATCCAGTCAATCTCGGTCCGAGGCTGCCGGGGCAGTAGCTCATCAACATAGCTGAGTGCCCGGGCTTCCTGGCCTCGATATACCAGGTAACTGGCTACTAACGGCATCAAGTCATGCCAGCGGTCGCCGTCGTGAGTCAACGCCACCACGGTGGCCGGCTTCTCCCGCTCTGCAATGTGGGCGGCTGCGAGATACGCCTGGAAGCTGGGGTGGGTGTAGCTGAAGAACCGATCACCTTCCCTTCGCAGTACACCGCTCCGCCGGCTCATCACGTCTATCACCCGCGCTGCCCAGTCGGTTTGTTCTCTCAGCGCGCCGCCCCGAAACGCGCACAGCGTCCCAGTCAACTCCGACTCCGGGATCTTGACGTGTGCCTCCTGGTCGTCACACGCATGCTGCTGTTCGAAGGTCAATTCGGCCAGCGCAGCCAAGAAATCTTGCCTGTCTTTGCCCGCCTCGCGCACTAAGTCCGCCAAGCCTTCGCCGGCTTTCGGGTGGCTGCGCAGATGGTCCCATTCCCACAGTAGGTTGTCTAGCACCTCTCCGTATGCCTCGACGCGGGAGTTTGGAAGCTGCCGGCGGGCGTTCACCTGGGCCATGATGGTCAGTGAGAGCGGCGTGCCGGCCATACCGCCCAAATGGTCATCTTCGTCGATGGCCTCTAGCAGATTCTGTCTACGCTCCTTCGCCCACTCCTCATCATGCCGTGGGGACAGCTGCGCCACCTGATCGTACCAAGCTTGGCCAAACTGGCGCACGCACTCCGAGGAGAGCGGGGCCAGCGACGCCTCATGGATGGGGAGCGCAGGGAGTTCCTCAAGTCTGTAAGCCCGCGTGCGGCACGTAATCAGCAACGGCATCTCGGGGAAGTGATCCAGTAGGTCACGTACGACGGCGGCCACCAGCGGGCGCTGTTCCCTTCCCACCTCATCGTACCCGTCCAGAAGCAGGATGGTTTCGCCCTTCAACAGCCGGCGCCGAACCTTCGGCCAGTAGGTTGGCAGCGCGTGGTCGCAGTCTAGAACGTGCCGCAGGTGGTCCAGCAGGACACCGTATCGCAGTTCTGTGTTCTCGTTCAGGCCGGCGGCGAATTGTTGCAGCGATGCCACGAGTGGAAACAGCCGCTGGTTCAGGACGGCCAGCGGTCCCAGGTCTGCCTGGGGCTCACGCTGCCAACTGGCGGCGCAGCGGAGCGCGACGTAGCGAAGGAAGGTGGTCTTGCCGCTACCAGGCCCGCCCAGCAGCACCATCTGTCGCCGGCTTGCCAGGGCCTCCAGCGCCCCCTCAGGTTGCCGCTGACCTTCAGCTTTTTTCACCGGTTCGCTACCGGATGGCGCGTCTCTCTGCATCGAGGAAGTCGTGTCGAGGTCCACGTACACCCGACGCAGTCCTATTTCGTTTGCTGTCCGAGCTGGCTCACCGTCTGAGGAGACGAGGCCGCCGAGTGGCAGGCGGTTCAGTTTACGGGTCAGGCCGGTCAAGTAACGGCGATCCTCGGCGTTCACGTCCGGTGGTTGGGGCTCCGCCGGCTCCTCGGCGAGTCTGACTGGCCGAAGAACGGGCGCTGGTCCGTGTTGTCGCTCGGCGCGCCCGACGACGGCGTGCAGCCGATCGATTGGAATTGGCTCTTGCAGCGCAGGCCGTTCGGCTACAGCATCACGGAACATGCCGGCAAATCGGGTGACAAAGGTCTCGACCGTGACGCTGTCTTCTTGCGGATCCGGCGTGTAGCCGAGGGCCTCGTACTCCTCGCGCAGTAACTCCAGATCGAGTTCGGTGTCGTCGCGGGGGTCGATAAGTTGGGAGAGTTCACCTGCGACCGCTTCCCGTTTCGACCACCCCCCGAACGCTTGGAAGTAGGGCGCCATTGAGTCCTGTTCGTCGGTGAACTCGTCAACGGTGGAGAGGAGGGCGTCAGCTAAGGCCTCGCTGAGAGCCTGGCGTGTGGATTCGGGACAGAAGCGTTTCTTGACCTGGTAGCCGGCGGCGTTCAGCAGACGCGTGGTGAGATCATCGGCTACCTGTGTGTGGGTGCTCTCTGTTGGCTCCGGCATGGTACTCAGTAACGATGAATGCATGATGCCCCCCTGGCCATCTAGGTTCTGTTGACATTTGCTGATTTCGACGCTTCGATATGCCCTTACAGGGCACTCAGCATGCGAAATCGGGCCAAAAACGACCCTTCGATACGGCTATCGCCTACTCAGGATGCGTTTTTGGCCAAATGTCAACAGGTCCTGGCACCGTCGGTCGCGGATGAAGGTCGAGGGCGCATATCCCAACTTGTGAATACGCCCACTACCGTATTGTAGCACACGTGGCCGAGCGTGGCAACCGCCTTCACCGCTCTGAGTGCATCGCACATTCCTCGAACCCTTCGACAGGCCTCCTTCGACAAGCTCAGGACGTCGCCTGGACGCTGAAACTTGTTTCAGGCCTGCCTGTAGGGAGAGTGGGGTGGCACGGGCAAGAGTACGTCCGCCAGGAGTTACGCTAGGGCTCCACCCCTGGCTACTCAAATTCGCCACTCTACGAGTTCGATCATAGAATTCTGAAGGAATGGCGAAAAAGGAGCGATGGCGATCCCGAGGTTGGCTGAAGGTTGCCGGCGCGGTGGATGTGTTTAGGGCCGCGGATGAGCAGAAAGACGCGGACCGGGGGGGGCAACCGATCCGCGTTTTTCTGTTGATCCGCGACTCTCTGTTGGACCGGATCTTGAGGGTTTCTTGAGATTGTCCGCTTGAAGAGGCCGGCCGATTATGTTACAATAGGCGCACTGTTTCTTTGCCTACATGTTTGAGGTTGCGAGCTTTGTTTGCTCCGCAGATCACGCCTTGCGCGTCAGGGGCGCCCTGCGTACCAGCCGTGCCTGGCCCGGCATTCTTGCAGGCTCGTTACACGGATGTGAGAGCATGCCGGCTTTTGTTGTTGCTGACAAGTCCAGCGTATTTGAGGGAGCCGTAGTTGTGCGCGTGTGGGGCGTGCCGGCTGCGGCTGTTGTTGTTTCATGCGCTGACCCGCAGGGGAAGCGGGGGACATGATGATGAGACGCCCGCCAGGAGTTGCGCTAGCGCTCCACTCCTGGCTACTCAACTTCGGCACTCTCCGAGTTCGCCGGCAGAATTCCAGAGGAATGGCGAAATTCGTAGCCGTGAGTGGAAGGCGAGCGTTAGCTCGGCTGGAACTCACGGCGGGCGTGGCGAGGAGAACGGCCCGAATGGGAAGAGTACGCCCGCTACAAGAGTACGCCCGCCAGGAGTTACGCAAGCTCCACCCCTG
>JAANWY010000056.1 GCA_018263655.1 Anaerolineales bacterium
CAGCACAGGGTTTCCTTCTGTCCGTGGGGACGTTTCTGGCCATCTGCTCTCCATCCACGGATGAATCTTGCGATGACCTGTTACATATATGTTCACTGTTCACTGTTCACTGTTCACTGGTATTTTCACAGGAGACACCAGATAGTCACGATAAGGTACCTTCTTCAGGATATCTATGCCGGCCCAGGCAGCCAGCTCGCTGAAGACGTCGGTCCAGTCCCCTCGGGCCAGCGGATAGTGATGCTCCAAGCCGTAGTAGGCAATGGTCTCGATCAGGTCGGGGATGGACACCGGTTCGCCCTTCATTTGGAGATTGCCCAGCCAACCCCGGCTGCCGGCATAGCCCTGCGACGGCCCCTCCACCACGTCGGCCGACATCAAGAGCAGCTTGTCGGCCGCTTGCGAGAAACGGACGATGGTTGTCGGCCCAGGCGCAAACACCAGATCGGAGGAGACCCCGCTGCGGGGTGCCTCCGGCGGGCTGGCGCGATCCAGTGTGGGGTGGTAGGTGAGCGCCTGGCCGGCTTCATCGGCCCAGCTCGCCGGCGATGGCCCGCAGTGCCACATCTGGACCAGCCCGTCCTCTTCGGCCAAGGCGACCAGATCGGTCATGGTGACGGGCGCGCGGCTGACGTAGTGGGCGGCCAGCATGCTGACCGCGCCGAGTACGTCTCCTTCGCAGGAGGCCGGCACCCCCGTCTCATTGAGCGAACTGACGGCGGCACAGGGGCCAATGCCGGCCAGTTCGCTCTGGAACTCGGGCCAACAGCGAACACCCAGCGCGCTGTACGGCCCTTCGTCGGCCAGGTCGCGCAGGGCCAGGTAGACGCGCCCCGTGCGCATCATCCAGTCGCCCGTTACCTGCACCTCGGCCGCGCGGGCCGTCATCGCTTGCACCACTTCAGCCACCTGGTTGTCGGCGAACTGGTCAATCCGACGGAACGCATCCTCCATCGGATGTTCTTCGATCTGTACCCCCAGTCGTTGTGCGATGGCCGGCGCATCGTAGCCCAGGTTGAGGAACGTGGGCGCCGCGCCGCCAATCAGGCCAATCTTCGTCTGGCTCAAGCGCTTGAGCGTTTCCAACGCGCGCACGGTGATCTCCAGCCGGCGTCGGAAACGAGCGTCGGTTGCCGGGCCGAAGAACCACTTAAAAGGTAGATTTCGCTCCCGCAGGTGCAAGCGGATGATGGACGCGAACAAGTTGAAGCCGGTCAAGGAGTTCAGCGGGATGTCTCCTTCGAACGACGGCTCCGGTAGGAACCACAGCCCCAGCCGCGCGTCCACACCGACCAGGGGCAGGATGACGTCGCCCATCGAAAACGAGCTGGCTTGGATGAGCAGGAAGTCCACGCCGGCTGCATCGAACTCACGCGCAGCTTGCTCTGCCTCCTCGCGCGACTTGACTCCTTCTTCGAGCGCGACCAGATCAAAATCGAGTGCCTCGGCGAGAGCGCGCATTTCGCCTTTGGATGTTTCGTAGACGCCCAATTCCGGTGCGTCGAAATTGGGAAAGTATGCACCAACTAGTCCGACCTTCAGGTTATCCATTTTTCCATCGTTTCACCCTCCAACCCTGTCTTGCGCAATCGCGATCTATCTGCTTGCCGGACCCTTACAGCGCCTTACCCACTGCGCACTATCCCTCTCGCCTGAAGCGTTATTCTCTCTCGGTTGGATCCAGTTTCGGTCAGCGGGCCGGCTTCATGTGCTTGTTACGCGACGCCGTCCCGAATTTGAAGTTGCATAAGTTGCATCTACGTACTGAGGCAACAACCGATCATTCAACTGCGCTTGGTCTTGCTTGAGTGGGCTACTCCAAGCCAAACAGCTTCCGGAGACGGTTGCTGACCTGGGTTTGCAGACGGGGAGATAATTGACCCAATTCTCGTCTAATCAGAGTTGTTGTAGCTGTCATCAAACGATGTAACCGAAGTGTTGATGAAACACGCAATCCCGTTGAGGCAAATTCAGGATCTCTCGAATCGAATACAAGGTCTGTCGCTAATGGTTCGGCTGAAACGCGAGGGGAATGGAATAAGAACAACTCTATACTTCATCATGGAAAGGCTCCCCGTCAGCCAATGAGTAGATGTCTTCCTCTGAGTCACTCAAGAAAGCGAAAGCCGGATTATGGACCGCTGCCCGCAGCCACTCCGTTTCATCCCATTCGTCACTGAGCGGGTACAAAACCAATATGCGCACACGCACCGGACCAGGAACGGGAAGCAAATCATCCAATTGAAGTTGATGATGCTCGTCAACTATCCCTGTCATTTCTATGGCTTTCATTGTACCTTCCATTGCTCTCCACCTCTCTTGATCAAATCCGAAACTGTTTCTCTCACACCAGTATACTCTATTGCTCCTTCGTCTGCAACACCATTTCACTGTTTGGTGATGCGCCATTAGCGCAGACACGCAGCGTTCTGCACTAACAACTATTCGATCAGAAGCGCCGTGCTGGCATAACCACCAAGCGTAACCTCAAAATGTAACCCATCCCAATCCAAGGTCGTGTCCAACGCTTTACCGGCAAAGAGGTCAGTGACTGCTGTCTTCTCGAGCACGACACGGAGGCACACTCGCGCCAGTGCCGCCTCTGGACCGTGGTTGATGAGGATGAACAGTCGCCGGCCCTCACATGTCAGCAAGTGTCCATCCAGCAGCGGGCCGCCCTCCACGCGAAAAGGACGCTCTACGCCGGCCACCTCCGCCAAGTTAGCGAATACCCGGTGATGCTCCACGGCCTCCGGGTCCAGCGCAGCCACGTCGAAATGGGTCCCGAACAAGGTTGCACGGCCCTCCCCGTGACGGTTCGCCGTGACGGCCGGCGCCCCGTGCGGGTAAGTGGCCAATACCCGCGCACCATCCTCCACAGCGAAATCCTGCCGGTGCCAGTGTCCCCTGAGCGACCCCGACACACCGTTGAACGTCTCTGTGTCTGCTTGCGGCATCAAGGTCACCACATCAGACTTGGCGATGCGCGTCTCCTTCACGCCGAACACCTCGGTCAAGCCACCTGGGCGCTCGTGCCAGTACCACGATTTCTCGTTGATCATACCACACTTGGCGAAGGCGGCCAAGGCTCCGCCTTCTGCGACAAAGTCAGCCACAGCCTGGGCGCATTCGGGCGTAACCAACATCATGAAAGGCATCAGCAAAAACCGATAGTGCTGGCCCTTGCCGCCGGCTAGCAATTCCGGCGTGATGAACTCGACCGAGTAACCCTGCGACCAGTAAGCATAGTAGACGCCCTTGATAGCGTCAATCAACATCTCGCTAGCCCCCACCCCGACGCAGGCGATGGCATTCCTTTGATCAACCAGAATGCCAATTTGCGCGCGCGCCGGCTGGGCCTCCAAGAACAGCTCCTCGTGATCCTGCACGACTCGGTTGATGCGAGCCGCTTCGTGATAGCGCTCTGTCGGTTCGCCATTGAGATCGACCAGCGCCCCCCAGTGAAGAGGCAGCGGGTCCCACTCCCGATAGCCCTGGTAGAGCAGCATCTTGGCCCCATGGGCGATGCTGTCCAGATCGTAGCGGCGGATGTCGCGGGCGGTGGTCGCGTGACTTGGCCCCAGCACCCACTCACCGATGGGACCGCTTTCGATTTCAGGGATCCAGAAGGGCTGGCCGGCGTGCAGGGCCGGCGACCGAGCGTAATCGAGCTGCAGCGAGGTAAAGAAAGGCTCGGTCTTGAAACGATCCACGGGGTATAAGTCGAACCCGAAAGCGTCGCAAGTGTCGGGATAGAGCCATGGGTCGAGGCCACGCACAACCCCGAGATCGTCGCGAAGTAGGTGCACCAGGTTGACCGTCGTCGGATGCACCGCATCGCTTTCCTTGATGATGTCATTCTGCCAGGCGATGAAGTCGGCGAAAGACTGATCGGTGTACTGCCGCCAGTCGAGCCACGCGCCAGGCGATCCCCACGTGATGGGCGCACTGCGCGGCGGTCGTACCTGGGACCAATCGTGATAGCGATGGCGAGTGGGTGTGCACGCCCAGGCTTCACTCAACGCCTCTACGTCGCCGTACTTAGCCTGGAGCCACTCGCGGAAGCCGGCAGCCGTGTGGTCGCAGTAACAGTAGAGGTCCGGGGTGCCGGGCGTACGTTGGATCGCCGGATACCCAGGCTCGTTGTGAATCTGCCAACCGAAGAGGGTCGGGTGGTTGCCATAACGCTCCAGCAACATACGCAGATAGCGCTCAGCCTCGGCACAAAATCCAGGATGGTGAATACAAGCCCAACCCCACATCGTGCCAGTCGGATAGGGCACACCGTCATGGGAGACGACCTGCACGCCCGGATATTCGTCGAGCAGCCAGATGGGGGGACTGCCGGCGCCGGTTCCCAGCAGAACCCGCAACCCGTGCTGCCCACACAACTCGAAGATGCGGTCCAGCCAACCGAAATCAAATTCCCCCTTCTTGGGCTCGATCCACTCCCAACTGGCGATGAGTTCGGCGGTGCGGATGGTGTTGAGGCCGGCTTCCGCCATCCGCGCGACATCTCTCACCCAATCGTCGGGCTCGTGGAACGGCGGGTAGTAGCTCGAGCCGATCGGAAAGAAATTAAGTTGTGATTGATCACTTGACATACGGACTTCCTACATCGTTACACAGAGCTACACGGAGAATTCACAGAGTTTCGCAGAGAACAACTTCGTAGAGAACAACTACGTCATTATGAAACGACGGATGCCCTCTTTAAGCAACTTGACGTTGAAGTTAAGCAACAGACCGACTTTGCACCCAGAAAATCTCAGATACGACAGAACCTGGGCTTCGTGAACCGGTGTGATTTGCTCGACAACTTTTAATTCCACAATCACCTTCCGCTCCACGAGCAGATCAATACGGTATCCCTGATCCAGCCGGATTTCCTTGTAGACCAAGGGCAGGGGTTCTTGTGGTTGAACCGTCAGCCCTAGCTGTCGAAGCTCATAAGCCAAGCAAGCCTCGTAAGCTGACTCGAGCAAGCCTGGCCCCAGATGACGGTGCACCTCAATCGCCGCCCCAATCACCTGGCCTGTTAACTTGTTCAGCTCAGTACGGCTGCCCTTACGATCTGTCACCCTTCGTTCCCTCTATCCCTCTGTGTACCTCTGTGTCTTCTCCGTGTAACTCTGTGTAACCCGATTAGTAGACTCCCCGATCTGATTAGATCGTGATTCACAACTAGCGATACGTTCCGTCCCTCTCGCTCTTCCGATCTCGATAATCTCGACAGGTCGGGCGCCGGCGTCAAGCGCGGCTTCGACTGCCGCTCCAGTCTCGTCGGGCTGTAGGTCGAGCACGGCTTGTGCAATCGGGTTCATGAAATCGTCTCTCGTCATTCAGATACCTCTCCGATGCCGGGTGTGAGGGCCGGCTTGATGAGAATCTTGATGGATTCGCCGGCCTCTTTGATCAAACCGATACCGTCGGTCACCCGATCCAGCCCGAAGCGATGCGTGATCATCGCCTCGGCATTGATGCGACCGCCGGCGATGAACGCCAGCGCCTGCACCGTATCAATGTGATTGCAGGAATAGGTCGTCGTCAAGGTGATCTCGCGGAAGAAAAGGTCGCTGGTCGGGTTCAGTGTCAGCGTCTCATCGGGATGGGGCGGCGCGAAGAACAGCACGGTCGAGCCCTTGCCGGCGATTTCCAACCCGAACTCGATGGCCTTGATGCTATTGGGTGTGACGATGACTGAGTCAGCACCGCGCCCGTCGTTGATCGACTTCAACACCTCCAGCCCATCTTCCTCGGCCGAATTGATGGCAAAATCGGCGCCCAGTTCCAGACCCTTCTCCAAGCGCCAAGCGTTGAAATCGAAGGCGACGACTTTGCCGGCTCCCCAGACTCGGGCCAACTGGATGAACCCCAGGCCCATAAACCCAGACCCGATGACGGCCACCGTGTCACCCGGCTGGATGCCGGCCAGCTTGATGCCTTTCACCACACAAGCCATCGGCTCGACGAGAGTCCCCGCCTCAAACGACATCGAATCTGGCAGCAGGTGGACGTCGTGCTGGACATTCTCGGCCGGCACGCGGATGTACTCGGCGAAAGCGCATGGGTAAATGTGGGATTTCGTGAAGTTCTCGCACATAGTGAAGTAGCCGCGCCGGCAGTGGTGGCACGCCATGCAGGCGACGTGATGGTGCACAAACACGCGATCCCCCGGCTTGAACTTGGCGACCCCTTCCCCCACTTCAGCGACGACGCCCGTCGGCTCGTGGCCCAGCACGACGGGCGCTTTGTGGACCAGATACCACTCCATGGTATCGCCGCCGCACAGCCCACACGAGTCGACTTTGACTTTGAGTTCACCTGGACCGATGGCGGGATCGGCGTAATCCTCCAACCGGACGTCGCTGTTGTTGTGGTACACCGCTGCTTTCACTCTAGCTACTCCTCCGATTACCACCCCTAAGGATTGAGAACTAAATAACTTCCCCAATTAAAGTGTCTTCTCAATATATGGAGGGACATGTAGGACGATTTGGTAAATCGTCGGGTCGAAATACCATTTCGACCTACATAGCCCCGAAATATTGAGATGATACCAATTGAAGCTGAAATCTCGAGTAATCCAACGGCAAAATGGGCAAGTTATTTAATCCTTAGTCCTAACCTAGTACACTGCGGCGGAAATCCTTCGGTAGTTATTTGCTCCAAGGGGATCGTCAGATCCCCGTCTGGCGCGCCGTTTCTTGCCGTTTCATAGCTGGTTTTTGTCGCGCAAGGCCGGGATCTGGCG
>JAANWY010000057.1 GCA_018263655.1 Anaerolineales bacterium
TATCGGATCGCCAGGAATCAGGTGCATGACGACAAAAACGATAATAGATACCAGCAGAAGTACGGGAATGAGCGCGAAGAGACGCCGAATGGTAAAACGTAACACCCCGATTACCCGCAGCGCTCATAGCCGGCCATACCGGACCAGCATATCGCTGATTGACCAACGGGCAGCGCCCGCCGGGCGTTGCCGTGGTGTCTAGTTATCATCTCCGTGTGCAGCACAAAACGTTGAGTTGGATAGGCTCGCTGACGGACGATGTGATTCCTCACACCCACAGGGCTTTCTCGAGGTCGGTGAATTCCTCCACCGGCCCCTCGAAGCGATTGCGGCCCAACTCCAACACATACACGTAGTCGGCGATCTTTAGCGCCTGCCGGATCTCCTGATCCACCAACACGATGGTGATCCCGTCATCGTCACGCAGGTTCACCAGCATCTGGTACACCTCTTGCGACAACAGCTTCGCCAAGCCGGCCGTCGGCTCGTCGACCAAGATCACCGTGGGGTCCGTCATCAGCGTTCGCCCCACCTCCACCATGCGCTGCATGCCGCCCGACAGCTCGCCGGCCTTCGACTTCCGCCGCTCTCTGAGCTGCGGGAAGCGCTCGTAGTTCTCCTCCAGCTTGCGTTCGATGCGTGCCCGGTCGCCGCGGAACGTCCACGCGCCAAGTTCCAGGTTTTCTTCGACCGTCATGTATTGGAACACGCTGGATTGCTGCGGAATGTAGGAGATGCCCATGTCGATTCGCTTATGGGTAGGGACGCCGATGAGGCTCTGGTCGTCCAACTGGACTTTACCCGACGCCGGCTGCAGGAAGCCGTAGATGGCCTTCAGCAGAGTGGATTTACCGACGCCGTTGGCACCGAGGACAGTCGTGATCTTGGCATCTGCGGCGTTGATGGAGACGCCTTGCAAGATGTGCAAGTCCTTGTAGTAACCGACGTACAAATCTGTAACATCGAGCATGATTCTGTATCTCCCGGGTCAGTGCGTGAGGGATCAAGATGAGTGAAATTATATCTTGATATATCGTACATTTACCATTATATCAGACTATTGCTGCGGTGTCAACAGCGATTTCTCGGCGTTTTCCCCAGATGTGGTATAATTGAGATTCACGATACTCAGAGTTACGTGTACCCAGGGGGATAACATGACGACTCGCAGAGAGGAATTCCTTGGCGAACTTCGCCTAGGCCGGCAACTCACGACCACAAGTCAGGTAGCCGCCACCGGGCTCACCATTTTGCTCGGCCTGTTGTTCGTGCTGGTCGGGCGTACCACTAATCTGGTCGGCCCATGGTCAGCTCTCGCCAGCGTACTTGCCGGCGTCGTCTTCGCGCTTACGCTACTGAACGTACTGGAACTCCTCGGCGGCAGCGGCGAGCGCGGCGGAACCTACGTGCTGATCCACGAGACTTTGGGCGGCTTGGGCGCCTTTCTGGCTGGCTGGAGCATCTTGGCCGGCAGTGTGGCCGTGAGCGCGGCACTGGCCCAGACTACGGCAGACCACCTGGTGCTCTTAATCCCTTCCGTGCAGACACCCTCACTGTACATCGCGGCGGCGCTATTCATTACGCTGATCGTGGCCCAGCTGTTGCAGATCCTCCCGGAACGTTCCTGGCTCTGGCCCTTCATGGTTGTGCTGCTGTTAGCACTGGGGGCCGAGTTATTAAGCACCTTGCACCGTGTAGATTTGAAATTCTACAGTGAAGTGTCCCCGCCTGCGCTGGGGAGCCTGACGCGCTCGGCCGCCTGGCTGACGACCGGCTACGCTGTCTTCGAAGCAATACTGACATCGCGCCGGCAAATTCGCGATCCGGGCCGGGATCTGGCGAAGGCTTTGTACGTCCTGCTGATCGCCGGCACCGGAGCTTTCGCCGTGGTCGGACTCCTCGCTGCTGGTCTGAGCCCTGCCGTGGCGTCCACGAACACAGCCTTGATGAGGGTGTTGATGAAGGCCAGCTTCCTGCCTGGTTGGATCATGAATGTCGTGGCCGTCAGCGCGTTGGTTTTGGCTACCAATGGTGCCCTAATGATGTCTGCCCGTCAGATGCATGTCCTGAGCCGCGAAGGTGCTCTACCTGACGAGTTGCGTCGGGTGCGTGGTCGATTCCCCATGCCACCCTTGCTCTTCGGCGTGCTGGCCGTCATCACGGTACCTCTGATTGTCCGGGGGCCCACATGGTGGTTAATCGACTTGGCAGCCAGCCTTTTCCTGGTCGCAATGTTTCTCTTGAACATCGCCGCTATCTACAGCCACCGTGCTGAACCCGATCGCCGGCGCCCCTTTCTCCTCCCATTTTACCCGCTGGTGCCGGCCATCGCCGTCGCTGGTAGCGTGGTATTGCTGTGGGCCGTTCCCTCAATCGGGTTGCTGAGTGGTGGTGCGTGGCTGTTGCTAGGACTATTGAGCTATATGGTGTATGCACGTCGTCGCCAGGTCGACGCCCAAGAGGGCGTGGTCGTCTTCGGGCGCGAGCGGCGCCAGGAAGAGAAGGAGGACACCTACCGCATTCTGGTACCCCTCAGCCCAGTCGAAGAACGCCACTTGCTCCTGCGTCTTGCCGCCGCTCTGGCGCACCAGCTTAATGGCGAGGTCATTCCGCTGCAGGTCATTACGATGTCTGATCCACTGGCTATCGAAGAAGGCCGGCGCATCGCTCGCGAGCGCAACACGCTGTTTCAGTGGTCCACGCGTCTGGCTGAGGACCTCGGTGTGCCGACGTACCCCATCACCCGACTGGCCCGAAGCGTTCCCGAGGGCATTCTCGATATTGCAACTGAAGAGGAGTGCGATTTGATCTTGATGCCCTGGACTGTCGCGACGCCGTCATCAGGTGCCCGCATGGGGCGTGTTCTGGACCTGGTGGTTCGCCGCGCGCCGTGCGATGTGGCAGTGGTCGCCTACCACGCCGAGGAGTTGAATAGCCAGACGATCGAGGAATTGCAGGAGCCATCACAATCTTCAGCATCTTGGCATCCTGGCTCAATTCTGGTCCCCACTGCCGGCGGCCCCCATGCTCCCCTGGCCGTGCGCATGGCGCTGCTGCTGGCGCGGGAGTACGACGCCAATGTCAGCGCGGTGTACGTGACCCGGCCGGACGCCTCTGACGAAGAGGTTGCCCAGGGACGAGAGTACATCCAGCAGACGATCGGCGCTATGCAGGAGCAAGCAGCCGAATCGCCAAGCCTAAACGGTCACGGCCCTCCGCTGGAGGAGATTCCAATCGAGGCGCAGGTAGTCACCGCCGACAGCATCGTGGCCGGCATAGCCGAAGCCGGCGCCGAATCCGGTCTGGTCCTGATGGGGGCCTCGGAGGAGAGCTTGATCGACCAAGTCCTGCTCGGCAATGTGCCCGAGCAAGTGGCCCGGGAGTGCCCAACGCCAGTGGTCATGGTCAAGCGCTACCGAGGCCTGCCTCGGCTGTGGCTCCAGCGCACGTGGGACACGGTCTTCGAAGCATTGCCAACGCTGAGCATCGAGGAGCAAGTCGAGATCTACAAGGAAGTGCGGCGCGGCGCCCGGCCCGACATCGATTTCTTTGTGATGATCGGCTTGTCAGCTATCATTGCAACCTACGGGCTGTTGCAGAATAGCGGTGCTGTCATTATCGGTGCCATGTTGGTAGCGCCACTGTTTACGCCCATCATCGGCCTGAGTCTGGCCATCGTCCAGGGTGATGTTCGACTGCTGCGCTTGGCTGTAGAATCGACTTTGAAGGGCGTTCTCCTAACCGTCGGGTTGGCCCTTGTACTGACTGCCCCGTCTCCATTGCATAACGCGACCCCCGAGATCATGGCTCGCACCCAGCCGAGTCTCTTCGACCTAGCGATAGCCTTGGCTTCCGGCGCGGCCGGCGCTTACGCCATCGCCCGCAAGGATGTCGCGACGGCGTTGCCGGGCGTGGCCATCGCAGCCGCACTCGTCCCCCCTATCAGCGTGGCCGGCATCGGCCTAGCCATAGGTGATCCGGACATCGCCAGCGGGGGCGGCCTGCTGTTCACCACGAACCTCATCGCCATCACGTTGGCCGGCTCAGTTGCGCTGCTGTTACTCGGATTCCGCCCCACGCGCTACGAGGAACGGGAGGCCCGATTACGGGTTGGTCTGATAACGACGGTGGCTCTGCTCCTGCTCATCACGATTCCGCTGGCAGCGGTGTTCGCCCAGTCCGTCCGCCATTCGCAGACGGAGCAGGCCATCCGGAATGCCGTGCAACAGCAGATCGAAACGCTGCCCACAGTCAGAAAGGCAGATTTCGAATTCCTGGATCATGGTGACGAGATCGATGTAACAGTCACCGTTTACGCGCCTCAGTCTATCAATCGCGAGGTTGCCAAGGACTTGCAGGCTGCGTTGAGGGGCAGGGTTGAACGGCCGATCCGCTTGCACCTGATTACCATCCCCGTCACTGAAATCGACATGGCCCCCCGGTAGCGCAATGTCGAGCACTTCTTGTCTGAGTAGAACGAAACACCCGCAGGACGTTATTCGTAACGCCTGCGGGTGTTGTTTCTTGATTGCCGGTAAATTGCTTACGGGCTGGCCGTCTCGCCGGCGACCGCAGCACCAAACTGCATGAATTCGTAAAATTGAACCATGAATCACACCATAACCTTCCAGCCCATTGGCCATGTGGAAAACGAGTTTGATACACCCATCGCGCCGGACGAAATACGCGTCAGTGAGTCGCGCATCATCTTGGATCCGGGACTGGTAGCCGGCCTGACGGGACTGAAGCCCGGCCGGCAGATCATGGTCGTGTTCTACTTCCACCTCATCGAAAGCTATGATCTGCTGCAGCACCGGCGCGGCGACCCGACTCAGCCTGAACGCGGTGTGTTCACGCTGCGCTCGCCGTCCCGGCCCAATCCCGTCGGCGTTACAACGGTTGACCTCCTGGCGATCGAGGAGAATGTACTGCGCGTGTATGACCTGGATGCCATCAACGGTACGCCGGTCTTGGACATCAAGCCGGCGTGACGGGGCAATACCGAGCCTGTCGGTTATTGACCGGGCTACCTGAGTCCACTACAATTCCGGTGTAATGGATGTAACTCTGCAAAGCCGGCGTTGGAAGAGGCGGGGACAATTGGCGATCCGCTGGGAGCCAGCAGCCCTCGGTGTCTTCATCACCTTCGGAGCCATCATCCGGCTCGTCGCATTGGGCCGCTACCCGCCTGGCCTCCACTTCGACGAGGCCGTCTACGGTCTGCTGGCGCGTGACATACTGCACGGTGCCCGCCCGGTCTTCTTCTCCGCGTGGACGGGGCGTGAACCGCTCTACATGTACCTGATGGCCGGCACCCAAGCCATCGTCGGCGTTAACATCCTGGCCATTCGGCTGACGTCGGCCTTGATCGCCCTTGTCACACTGCCCCTAACGCATCTGTTGAGCCGAGAACTCTTCAACCGTCGCGTGGCCCTACTGGCAACCGGCCTCATCGCCGTCAACTACTGGCACCTGACTGTCAGCCGCAACGGCTACCCGAACATCCTGATCCCCCCACTGGAAGCCCTGAGCTTCTACTTCCTCTGGCGAGCCTATCAATGTCAGACAAGCGTCGATACCCCAGAGTCGCCCCATCACCCGCTATCCGAATCCGATCACCCGACATCCGCTAATCTACCTAGCCGTGGGCAATCCGTTGACTACCCATCCGTGCACCGTCTTCTACCCGCTGCCTGGGGAGGCCTCTTCGCCGGCCTCGTCCTCTACACCTACCTGGCCGCCCGCTTCTACCCGGTCGCGCTCGCGGCTATCGCGGCCTACGCTTTGTTCTTCGACCGGCGTCGGTTTCTTCGCCGGCTGCCCAGTCTGACTATCGCTATTGTCGTCATGCTGATCATCGTAGCTCCACTCGCCGCACACTTCATCCGCAACCCCCACGACTTCGTCGAGCGCGCCGATCAGGTGCTGATCTTCACCCAAGCATCGGGGGTGGCAGAAGGTGTGCGCCTCTTCGCCGGCAACGTGTGGCAGACGGCCCTCGCCTTCTGCGTGCAAGGGGACCCGCGCTGGCACTACAATCTGCCGGACAAGCCTATCTTCGATCCGCTCATCGCCGCCTTTTTCCTGGCCGGCATCGTCATCGCACTGCGCCGTTGGCGAGAGCTACCATACGCAGCCGTGCTGATCTGGACCACCATCATGTGCCTGCCCGGCGTCCTCACAGCCGACCTCCAGCCGGCCGGCCAGCGCATGTTCGGCGTCTTTCCAGCGCTGATCGTGCTGCCGGCGCTGGGCCTTGACGCCGCCTGGCGCTGGATCGACAACCATCGGCCGAGACTTGCACCCCTCGCGGTCGTCGGGGGCGTGTTGCTCTTCATCTGGCAAGGCTACAGCACGACGCAGACCTATTTCGGCGACTGGGCGCAGCGTTATGAGACTTATGAGATCTTCAACGGCGACTATGCTCAAATGGCTGAGATCGCCCGAGACGAGATGGCGGCCGGTCATACCGCCGTCTTCGCCTCCGAGCACTACAAACACCCGACGCTGGCCTACTTGGCGCCGGAGACGATGCGTGACGCTGTGTGGACGCTGGGCGAGCGAGGCCTGGTCTTTCCCGAGCGAAGGACTGACGAGATTGTCTACTTGGTTCCGCGAAAACCTTTCCCCTCAGACAGCCGCGTTGCCCGCGTGCTCCGCAGTCGAGCACACGCTGTCGAGACTCATGACTTCGCGGGCCGGCCGGCATTCACGGTTTATCGGTTGGCTGAAGCCACGCCACCCCCATCTGATTCTGAAATCTCGTTTAACGCCGAGGTGGACTTCCTGGACGCTGATTGGCCAGACACCGTTGACCGCGGCGCGGTCCTCTCGGTGACTGTTCGCTGGCAGGTGTCGAAGTCTGTACGCCAGGCGCGCACTTTCGCCCTGCACCTGGTTGACGATCAGGGGTTGCTATGGGGGCAGACTGACGAGATGAGCTATCTGGCTGAGCAGTGGCGTCCCGGCGATCAGGTCCGGCAGTGGCTCACACTGCCCGTGGACTCGACGACGCCAGCCGGCGCCTACGCCCTACATCTCGCCCTCACCGACGAAGCCGCCCACCCGCTGCCGGTTTTGAATCAAAAGGGGGCGCCGACGGGGGTGTGGCTCAATTTGGGTCAGATCACGCTGACGGAAGCCGCCGGCCGCATCGAGCCTATCGGGCGAGGTACGCCGTTGGGGCACTCACTGCAAGTCTTGGATCACAGCCGGCTGATGGCGCCGGTGACGCCTGGCGGGCAGCTCACGCTGTCTGCTGTGTGGCAGAAGACCGGAACATCTGTGGCGGACCAACCTGTCCAGATTGAGATTGTGGGCCGCAGGGGGGAGACATGGTTTACGAGCCAGAAGCCGATCGCTGGTCAGTACCTGCCATCGGCGTGGCAGGTGGGCGAGGTGGTGCGGGCACAGTACACTGTCACTGTGCCCGCCGACGCGCTGGCCGGTCAGAGCACCGTCCGCCTGCGGCGGGCCAACGCGATGCTCACACTGGGGCAGATCGACGTCCAGGTCGAGGGCCGGCTGTTCACCCTGCCGCATATCCAGACACCGCTCCACGCCACCTTCGGCGAAAGCATCGAATTACTGGGCTACGATTTGCCGAAGACAGACTTTACGACTCATGAGAAGGTGCCGCTGACACTGTACTGGCGAGCTCGCGGTTCCGTCGACGGTGACTACAAGGTCTTCACGCACCTGCTGGGACCGTCGGGGCAGGTACAGGGTCAGAAAGATAGCGTGCCGGTGGACGGTACTCGACCAACCGCTGGCTGGGTCGAGGGCGAGATCGTCATCGATAAGTACGAAATCCCGTTCTACCCGGACGCACTATCTGGCGCGTACCACATTGAGATTGGCCTCTACGACGCCAAGACGATCGTGCGCCTGCCGGCTTTCGATGCCGGCGGTGCTTCCCTCCCCCACAACCGTGTCTTGTTGCTACATGAATTGCAAGTTGAACGTTGACTCGGCGGTTTCCCATTTCCAGTCACGTGGAGTATAATCTAGGCGCAAAAGTGCCGGTCGCCTGAACGCTTACGCTTGAGCAGTTACGCATAATGAAGCCAAGTTCTAGGAATGCGTCGAGAGGAGTAGCGTAGCAGCTATGGTGGCAACAGATCACCCACTCAAACTATTGGTTTCGCAGTTCAGCCTCGACTTCGCCACCTGGCTGCTGCAAACAGAAGTCGTTTCAGCCCAGCAACTGAACGTCGAACTGGCTACAGAATCGGTGCGCCTCGACTCTGTGTTCCGGGTCGTAAAAGCGGACGGCGAGTCGGTGGTGCTGCACATTGAGTTTCAGGGCCGGCGCAGTGCACTACCGATGGCATTGCGACAGCTCAACTACCAGGCCCGTCTGGTCGTCGAACATGGGTTGCCAGTGACGCTGAACAGCTACGTGCTGTACGTCGAGCAATACGCTGGTCCCCAGGATACCGGTGAATACGCCGTCCGCGATTCACAGAGCAACATTTCCATAGCCTGGAACTATACCCCGATACACCTTTGGCAGATGCCGGCCAGCGAAATCGTCGCTCTGGGGCGGAACGGCGTACTGCCACTGGTAGGGTTGACGGAAATAGATCGTCCGGGCCGAACGATACCCCAAGTGGTCAACCAAATCAGGCGAGAACCGGATCAGGAACTGCGTTCCGGACTGTTCAATGCATTTCTGAGCCTCATGGAGGACAAGGAGTGTTTAGCCATGTTGGAAAAGATGCTGGAAGACGAAGAGCTACTTCTCGACACGCCGTACTTACGACGGCAACGCGAGCAAGGGCGCGCGGAAGGGCGCGCGGAAGGGCGTACAGAAGGACGCACGGAAGGACAGATCCAAGGATTGCGCACTGCCATCAAGCGCTTCTGGCTTGCGCGATCCGATCCGCCGTACTCCAAGGTAAAAGAGCTGGAAAGCCGACTCTCAACTATTGAAGAAATGGCGACACTGGAAGCCCTGGTTGCAGTTGCTGCACGGGCAGAGAGCTTAGATGTGTTTCTGCAGCAGCTTGCCGCTGAAGCGCTGTCTCGAAACAGTGACGAGACAGAAGAGGACCAAGCGTAGAGCCGGCAGACTGTACAGCCGCTATAGAGGTTCAGATAATGTTTTTGACTCTGCTTACCCGGATGTCATTGCGAGGAGGCACGACGAAGCAATCTTCCCCAAGTAACTGGGAGATTGTTTCGCACAAAACGCTCGCAATGACACGCTGAGTCAAAATCTTTTTCTGAAAGTCTATAGCGCCGTGTGTGCCTGATGAAGCGCTCCGGTGAGGGCCGTCTCGATCCACTTCGCGACGGGCTGGCCATCGGGCTGCTCGCCCTGCTGACCGCTGTCTTCTTCTGGCGTCTGCTCTTCACCGACGGCGTATGGATGCCGGCCGGCGGCGGCGATTTGGCCGGTTTTCTCTACCCAACCTATCATTTTGTTGCTGATAGCTTGAGGCAAGGCGACATTCCGCTCTGGAATCCCTACCTCTACGCCGGCGCCCCCCACGTCGCCGACATCCAATCAGGTGCCTTCTACCCCATAAACCTCCTCGCCTTCGGGCTGACCAGCGAAGTGACGTACCGGCTGATGGAACTGCTGTCGGTGTTCCACTTCTTCGTGGCTGGCGCCGCCATGTATCTGTGCCTGCGGCTTCTACGACCGGCCATCAACCCCTCCACAGCTCTCGGAAGCCGCAACGCGCAACAAACCAAATCCAAAATCCGAAATCCCAATTCCCAAATCCCAATTCCATCCGTCGATCCAATCACACGCCCAGCGTGCCTCGTTGGCGCTGTCACCCTGATGTTCTCCGATCTCTTCATCCTCCACTTCGGCAATCTGAACTTGATCGCGGTGTCGGCCTGGTTGCCGCTGATCTTTCTAGGAACGCATCGGGCGCTGAATGATCGAAGTGTTGGCTGGAGCCTTTTCGGCGGACTGTGCCTGGCGATGGCGGCGCTGGCCGGCCACGCTCAGCCGCTGCAGTTTAGCGTGATATTGATTGGTCTGTACACGCTGTATCAGCTAGTTGCCGAACGCCGACACGGATGGCGATGGACGCTGAACAGCGTCGGGCTCGCGGGGCTGGTCGGTGTCGTGGGTCTCGGACTGGCCGCACTGAGCCTGTTGCCGGCGCTAGAGATGGTCGGCTACACGCGCCGCGCCAGCCTGACCTACGCCGAAGCGGCGCAATACTCGTTGCCCCCGCAAGCCCTCATCGGTTTGTTCGTGCCGGATTTCTTTGGTCGGGGTGTGGCCGGCTTCTGGGCGCCGTGGCCGAGGGTCGAAGTTGGTTACCTGGGCGTGCTACCATTGGTCCTGGCTGTCGTCGCTGTTGCACTGCGCCGGCGAGATCGACTTGTCTGGTTCTTGACCGGCCTGGCTGTGCTGAGTCTAATGTTGGCGCTGGGGAACAGCACGCCACTGCACCGGTGGGTGTATGAGATCGTGCCCGGGTTCCAGAATTTGCGCGTGCCGGCCCGCTTCGTGTTTCTAATGGACTTCGCCCTGGCTGCCTTGGCAGCATTGGGGTTGGATGCGCTGTTGAGGTCACAGACTAGCGTGCGACGCACCGCGCGTATCTTGCCATGGGCTAGCCTGCTCCTAGCCGCGGTCGTGGCCGGCGTCGGCTACTTGCTCCTCGGCCGTTATCAGCCGGCACCGGAGCGAGTTGCCGGCGCCCTGCGCGGTCTGGCCATTTTCGGGGTACTACTGGGGTCGGGCGTGATCTTGATCGTCGCTCGCTCGCGTGGCTGGCTCGGTGTTAGTCTGTTCGGGGGCCTCTGTGTAGCCGTCGTTGCCCTCGATCTCGTTGGCCTGGGGTCGGGCGTGGATGTCGGCCACCAGAACCCGACGGCCAACTACCACCGTCCACGCATCCTAGCGTTCCTGCGGAATGACCCGGCGCTGTACCGCATCGAGGTGCGGCCGGAAGTCTGGGGGTGGTGGGCGCCCGACGCGGCGCTAATTCACGGCATTCAGGATGCCGGCGGCACCTACAACCCCCTGCGCCTGTCCGACTACCAGTTGTATTGGGAGAGCTTGACGGACCGCGCGACGCGGCTCTACGACTTTCTCAATGTGAAGTACCTGCTCGCGCCACCCAACTTCGGGCTGCCCTGGGATAAATTCTCGCCTGTGCTCGACGACGGTGAAATCATGGTCTATCTGAACCGCGAAGCAGTGCCCCGCGTCCAGATGATATACAAGACGCTCGTGGTCGAAGATCAGACGGCTGCTTTTCACACTGTACACAGCGCAGGCTTTGACCCCGCGGAGATGGTCGTGCTAGAAGCTGATCAGATGGTAGATCACGCTGCCAGTCGGCCGGCAGCGCTGCCTCACCTGGCCTTCGCCGGCTACGATCTGAACACCGTAGCTGTCGATGTGACAACTGAAACGCCAGGCTATCTGGTTCTAAGCGATGTATGGTATCCGGGTTGGCGCGCGGAAATCGACGGGGCTGCCGCGCCGGTCCTCCGGTCGAACTACGCGTTCCGTGCCGTGCCGGTGCCGGCCGGCAGCCACCGGGTACGGCTTCTCTTCGCGCCCTCCACCTGGAAGATTGGTCTCACGATCAGCGTCGGGGTCTTCGTCGGGACTCTCCTGACCGGGGTTTGGCGTTTGCGGGCGAACGAGACAGATGGAGGGGAGAGAGATAGGAGCGGAACAACTCACTGCCCGACCTGCTCTGCTCCGACAGGACACACGCCATGAATCGACGCCAACGCTGGCTGCTTCTGGCGGTCCTGCTTCTGGCCCTTGGATTGCGTGTCTTTCGGCTGGACGGTCAGAGCCTGTGGTACGATGAGGGCACCAGCGTCGCCCTGGCCGGCCGCAGCCTGACCACCATCACCCGCTCGTCCGCCGCCGACATCCACCCCCCGTTCTACTATTATCTGCTCCACGGCTGGACAACCCTATTCGGCTTCAGCCCCACAGCAGTCCGTGCCCTCTCGGCGTTCACGGGCACCGCCCTGGTCGTGCTGACTTGGGCTTTGGGGCGGCGGCTCTTCGGATCAGCCGTCGGACTCACGGCCGCATTCCTGGCGGCCGTCTCGCCTTTCCAGGTGTACTATTCCCAAGAAACACGGATGTACATTCTGGTCGCTGCATTGGGCGCGCTGTCGATGTTGCTGGCGATAAAGCTGGGGAAGGTGGATAGTGGAAAGTGGAAGATGGACGAGGGATTCCATTTTCCATTCTCCATCTTCCATTCTCCATTTTCCGCTTTCCTCACATGGGCAGGCTACATCTTCGTCTCAGCGTTGGTTCTGTACACTCACTACTTCGGCTTCGCCGTCTTGCTGGCAGAGAACCTGGCGCTTGGCTTGTGGGTGTTGCTGGGGTGGCGGCGCCGGCTGCGCTTCGCCGTCCGCTGGGCCGGCGCGCAGATCGTGGTTGCCCTACTCTACTCGCTGTGGTTAGCCGTGACGTGGCAGCAGCTCCGGGCGTGGCCGGCCGTCAGCGAGCCCTTCAGCCTCCCCTTCCTGCTCCGCGATACACTGCGCGTCTTCAGCCTCGGCCTCAGCATCGAGTCGAACGCCGCACCGGCCATCGGTGCCTTCGGTCTGCTCCTACTAGCCGGCATCGTCGGCGGTGCAATCAGAAATTCACAATTCACAATTCACAATTCACAATTCGAGACCCGAAATGCTAAAAGGTTGCCTGGGCTTATGGCCGTTCTGTATCTGGTGGTCCCTCTTGCAGCCATGTACGTCCTCTCCCTCCGCCGGCCGCTCTACAATCCGAAATTTCTGCTCCTGGCCACACCTCCCTTCCACCTCCTCGTCGCCCTTGGCATCCATCACGTTTCAAGCGCCGTCCTGCGCTTATCGAAGGTTCTCACGCGTTACGTTTTTTGCCATTCACAATTCACAATTCACAATTCACAATTCATAATTCCGACCACCGTCATCACCTTACTCCTGATCTTGCTCGTACCCTCTCTCTACTCTCTCCAAAACTACTACTTCGACCCGCGCTTCGCCCGCGACGACTACCGAGGCATTGCGCGCTTGATCGAGGCCACAGGAGAGCCTGACGACGCCGTACTGCTGAACGCCCCGAGCCAGATCGAAATCTTCGATTACTACTACGACGGTGCGCTGCCCGAATACCCCCTCCCTCGGGAGCGCCCGCCCGACGCTGAGAAGGCCCGGGCCGAACTTCAGCAGATCCTGGAGCAATACGATCGCATATACGGCATCTTCTGGGCTACCGACGAGAGCGACCCCGAGGGCGTTGTGGAGCGCTGGCTGAACAACCACGCCTACAAGGCCATGGATGCCTGGTATGGCAACGTGCGTCTGGTGCTGTACGACGTGCCGCCGGCCGCCGACGAGGGAATGACCTACGACATCGGGGCACAGCTCGGGGACGAGATCGAACTGCAAAGCGCCACGCTGGTGAACCGGACAGTCGAAGCCGGCGACGTGTTGCCCCTCGCTTTGCGCTGGCAGGCGAATGCCGACATCGCGGAGCGGTACAAGGTCTTCGTGCAGTTGCTCAGCCCGGCGAACCAGCTCATCGCGCACCGCGATGCTGAACCCGGCGGCGGTGCTAGATTGACCACGATATGGGAACCTGGCGAGACCGTAATCGATCGATACGGCATGTGGGTGCCACCCGGCACGCCGCCGGCCAACTATCGGCTGATCGCCGGCATGTACCACTTGGAGACGGGGCAGCGGTTGGCTGTGACGCGGGGTGGTGAGCCGGCCGGCGATTTCGTCGATCTGGGCGCAGTGACCGTGGTCGCGCCCGAAACGCCACCGCCCATAGAGGCACTGAATCTGTCACGGCGGGCGGAGCAGAAATACGGTCCGGTGGAGCTTCTGGGATACACGCTAGACAAGCGAGGCGCCGAAGGGCAATCAGACGCACCTCTTTATCCGGGCGATACACTGCGCATCATGCTATTCTGGCAGGCAGTCACATCACCTGATTTCAACCCGGTACTCGGCCTGTCTCTGGTTCGGGGTGATCGGACGCACTCTCAGATCGAGGTAACACCGACAGGCGGTCTCTACCCGGCGTCTCGGTGGTCGGCCGGCGACATCATCCGCGATGCGCACGATGTCCCGCTGCCGGCCGACCTTGCACCAGGCAGCTATCAGGTTCGCTTGAAGGTCTTTCAGTCCACAGGGCAGTCACTCGGTCCGGTGCTGACCATCTCCCTCGACCTGCAGCAGAAGTGAGAATGACGGGACAAGATCGGAATCGTGGCGCGCGGTGGAGGTCTCGCCCGGGTCATGTGACCATTCAGTAGGTCGTTTGGGCAAATCGACCTACACGTGTTAGGGCACACACGCTTGACTTCTGCTGCTGGCATCCAGGATCAGATCATGTTACAATCTGATGAGCGTCTTCCTGATGGGCGATTCGGTTTGGACAGGTCAAGGAGGGCCAAGTAAGAATGGAAATCACAGTTACTTTGGATGCAGAGACGCAGGACAAGATCCAATACTACGTCGAGCAAGGCCAATTTGACAATGCTCAAGGGTTCATCGAGACGGCGATACGTCAATTCTTGTACGCGCTGAACCTCGAAGACACCGAGTGGCCACGCGCGACAGAAATCTTCCAGCGCGAGATGGACGACGAACTCGACGATATTCGGCGGGTGCAGAAGAGCCGGACGGGTGACGACCCGGGCATTCAGTCTTGACAAGGGCCGGCGAGAAGACTCAGGGCGCAGCGCCCTCGCCCAGTATCTCAGCCCCAAGCTGGACATTCGCCGTCCCGTGTCTGAAGTCACCGAGATCGAGTTCAAGACGGCCGGGACTGTTGAAGCAGTTGCCCAACAGGCGACGTCTGTAGCCTCCTGACAGATCAACGCTAACGGTGAGCCCGTCGTCTGTGACATCGAACCCCGAGAAGAAGGCGTAACCGTTCGACCGGGTCAGATGAGTGACGCTGGAGCCGTCGGGGAAGCTGATCGTGACGGGTACATCGCGCAGTGCGGTATCGACGCCGCTCTGGAAGAATCGATTGCAGCGGTAGTCGATGAAGACGCGGGCTGTCAGGCCGTGGGACCCTGGCGGTGGAGCCGGCGGAGGCGTTGAGGTCACGGTTGCCGTCGCCGTGGGGGTCGCTGTGGGTTCAGCAGCCGTGCACCCGTACTGAGCGGCCATCACCATCACATCCAGAATGTCGATGTTCTGATCTGGTACGACGTCGTAGAGCAAGCACGGCGCTGCTGGATCGTGCCAGCAATTGGCCACGATCTCAATGTCCTCTGAGTCCCCTTGGCGATCCCCATTCAAGTCGTGGCATTCTCCAGGTGCCGTCGTTGGTGCGCCGGTTGGTGTACTCGTCGGAGATTGTGTCGGTGTGGCTGTGGTTGTGGCAGTGGGCGCCGGCAGCAGTGTTCCCGTGGGCGTGTGAGTTGGTGTCCCGGTAGCCGTCTGTGTGCTGGTCGCTGTTGCTGTGGATGTTGGTGTGCCAGTGGCTGTTCTGGTCGCCGTCTTGGTCAGCGTCTCAGTTGGTGTTGAGTCGCTCGGCGTCTCCTCGAGTGGTGTGTCGATGGTGACGCGGATCATGTTGAATCCCACCCGCGCCGGGACCCCCCAAAACTCGCTGTGTGAACAGAACCCACGCACACACGGTGGGTTGCCGAGCAGGGCGTTCGCGTCGTGGAAAAGGTTCAGCTGGTCTTTCTGCGCCTGGGCGGCATCGAGGTTCGAGTCGGTGGCGAGAGAGGGGGCCGGGTCGTCGTCATCCCCCGATAGCCACTCCACGGCGGCCATGAAGTTCGCCGGCTCGTTCAGCGTCAGCGGGGCCTCCAGAGAGATGGTGTGCCATTGATCGAGCTCCGTTACCTCTTGAACGTCTGACTGGGCCAGGACATCACCGGGTACGCCGTCTGTCACGGGGTAAATGTGAACACGAACGCGTGCCGACTCACCGATGTGATCGGCGTTGCGTGGTCGGTGAAACGCGAACTGGACCGAGTGAACGGTAATCGGAAAGACATCGACGGCCGGCGTGAAGACGGCGCCGTCGATATCACCACTGATACGGCCGACAAATGAGCCCTGATAGAAAACGCCGTTGTCGTTCTTGAGCTGGATGGTTCCCGCCGTCGTGGGGGTGTTGAGCAGGGTCAAGGTCAGGGCGGCGACGAGAGTGAAAACGAGATATCTCGCTGGTATCATAGGACACTCCTCAACCGCAAGCGCTCGTCCACCCCTGTCTACACGAGACCTGCCCAAACGGGCATTTAGAGGCATCTGAAGTTTTATGAGAAAACCGTGCCCCCCATGCAAGGTTGCGAATGGTTCTGTCGTCGAGTCGATGTAGCTGCCGGCGAAGATCTTGGTCGTCTAGCATGATGATCCGAGATTGGGAACTGACGATCAGGCACCGCCAGATATAGGAGTGGCAAGTGAGCACAGAGGCTGGGAAGTTGGGTTAGTTGGCTTCAAGTTCCAATGAGCGATTTGGTACATCCAGTGTCATTCGGCACTGGCGAACGTTAGGCTTATCTTCTGTGTCATGGAATCCGATCCCGAAACCTTTGGCAACTACTGGACCATTGAAGAAAACGTAAACGTCCTCATCTGTTGACAGTTCAGTCACCTGCTGCCACACGAGGGATTTGTCTAGGTTGTGGGCTATCAAACGTCCTCTTTGAGGATCATACCGATCCTCTCCTTCAGGAATGACCACCGCCAACCACTCATTTGGATATTGTGATCGAAGATCAGACAAGGGCTGGATCTCGATTTCGGTCTGCAGCCACTGACGAACGGCTTCCAACACTTGCTCCTTCTCCGAGTGAGAGAGTGCTTGGATTGTCTGTAGCAGCTCTTCTACTGTTGTAGTCACCATCTTCTTTCCTCGCTATTGCCCGCCTCGAGTCACACATCTACCACTTACCGCACGCTCATTATAGCATTGCAGACGTTCACTATCAAGAGAGACCTGCGAAGCGGTCCAGTCGCCGGAGTGATGATCTGTGTCGACTACCGAGTCTGTCGTCGGATTCACTCTGCGAGGGGGCCGGCGAAGAGTGATTGGGCGCTACCCACAGTCGCTGTCTCCATCTGTGTTTTAATGATCACATACAACTGCTGAGGTAAGCGTTCAGGGGGCAACCCATGGAGCATCCCTTCGACAGGCCCTTCGACAGGCCCTTCGACAGGCTCAGGACGCCGCTCAGGACGCCGCCTGAGTAGACCGAGGCGAAGCCGAGGTCGT
>JAANWY010000058.1 GCA_018263655.1 Anaerolineales bacterium
ATGCTCTTCCGATCTGCTCTGGCCTGCTGCCTCGGCGCGCTGCCCCTGGGCGTCATCCTCTTGGGTGGCCTGCACTTCCGCCGGCGATACACTTGACCCCCACTGTCTATCCGTTTAGCGCCAGGCACGCTCCTCACGCCTGACAAACCACGACAGCACCACACTGACGACGCTGACCACGACAGCGCCTAGCACGGCTGCAACGAAGCCGTCGACGGCAAATCCGAGGTCGAAGAAGCCGGCGATCCAACTCGTGAGCCACAGCATCAGGGCATTGATAACCAACGTGAACAGCCCCAATGTTAGCAGGATAAGTGGACACGTCACCAGCTTAAGTACTGGCCGAATCAGGGCGTTTACTAGCCCGAAGATTGCCGCGGTTGCAGCCAGCGTCACCACGTCGTTCGGAGCGCGTATGCCCGGGACGAGCTGCATAGCTACCCACAGCGCGACGGCATTGATTATCCAACGAAGCAGTAGTGTGTTCATGTCATCCTCCGAATCGAGACCTGTCGCAGGTTGTGCAACTCGAGCGCCATACGATCGAGCGTGCGTATCTCGCGGAAGCCGTACTCCCTCAGCACGTCGATGGCTGGCGTGTGATCCGCATCCGCTTTGGCGCGGACGCTGCCCCGTCTTCCAGAGAGCGAATCCAGAGCGCGTGTGACCAAGGTCTCTTCCAACACACCATGCAAGTCCGGGTGTACCAGCATCTGGAGCCGGTGGTCATAGCCGCTCGTGCCCAGTTCCACCATGGCGACTACACACTCGCCGGCATTGGTTGCAACCCAGCGCACCGTTGCCGGCAGGCCAACAAGCCGGCGCACCCCATCCACCACACGCTTCAGTGTTCCCAGCTCATATTCCTGCCGGTCGATTGGCTTGATGCGGCGTGCTAGCTCGGGCGTGACTAGGCGTGCCAACTCGAACATCTGCCGGCCATCGTCCGCGCGTGCCAGGCGGAGCCGGTAGCCCTCCGGAACCGTGGTGCGCGTAATCGACCGCGTGCTGGCGCGTTCCATGTCGGTGGTGCCATTGACGACGACGAATCCCATGTCGAAATACAGTGACTTGGCCGCATCATTGTCACGTCGAACTTCCAACGTGACCCACCGGACATGCCGCTCACGAATCCACTCCACACCGGCAGCCATCAGATCGCGGGCAATGCCACGCCGGCGGTAGTCAGGGTGTACGGCCACGTTGCTGATCAACCAGTTCTCCGGCGAGAGTCGATTGATGGTCGCATTGCCCACAATCCGGTCATCTTCGATCCACACAAAGCCGTGCAAGAACTTCCCGATGGCAATGTTCACTTGATCCAGCAACCAGATCACCGGCTTCAGCGCGCTGATGGTCTGCATTTCTTGGAGCCAGGCCGTCTCGCGCCGGCCCAGTTCCTCGCGAAAGGCGATGCGCAGAAGCTCCGCAACGCCGTCCAGATCTCGGGCTGGGCTAAATGGCCGAAGACCCTGGAACGTCTCCCGCCGCCGTATCGCTCCGGTAACCATGACTATATCTTCTTCAGAAGCTTGACGGCCNTCTCGGGCATGATCTGGCCGGCCGACAGTTCATTATTTCTCAACTGCGGACGAATTTCTCTTCGGTCAACTGGGGGGTCTGCCCGCGCCGTCCGAATCTTGGTATTCGACATCGTGTTCCTCTGCGTCGTCTTCCCAGCTTATGATCCACACACAGGCGCCGGCTAGCAGGATCGTTGCAACAACCAGCGCCGCCATTTGGCCCGGCAGGAGCCCTGCATCTCGCGCCGCCCATAGGAGAATGGCAACCATCCCGACTGTCAGGACGCCCCACGCGGTCAGATAAGGATGTCGTTGCGTAAATTCTCTCATTCCGAAGTTACCTCTTCTCCTCGGGGATCCGTTCCCACGCTGTTTGGACCTGCCGCCAGAGCTCGTCCAGCGTTCCGTTGTTCTCAATTACAACATCGGCCAGGGACAGTTTCGGTTCGATGGGGGGCTGAGCGTCAATCCGCGTTTCGGCTTCTGCGCGGTCAAGACCTCGATCTGCCATGAGGCGCCGGACCTGCTGCTCGCAGGGTGCTGTCACGATCCACAGAGCGTCGCCCCGGGTGTGCCGGCCCGTTTCGACTAGCTTGATGGCCTCGACGACCACAACCGGCGCTTCGGCCTCCGCGACCTTCCGCTCAATGAGCTCACCGACGGCCGGATGGACGAGGCGCTCCAGGCGCTCGAGGGCCTCTGGGTCGTTGAAGACAATCTCGCCCAGCTTGGCCCGGTCGATGGTCCCATCTTCGCGCAGAATTTCCGGCCCGAAAGCCTCGACTACTGCCGTGTAGGCCGGCCCATGCGGCGCAATGACCCGATGAGCGAGCCTGTCGGCGTCGATGACGTCAGCCCCCAGTTTGTCCAGCATTCTGAGGACTGTGCTTTTGCCGGTAGCGATGTTGCCCGTCAAGCCAATCCGATACATACCGTCGCCGATTGTAGCGCGTTCCCAGCTTGCTGTCAAACGTTCTCGCTCTTTTTTCTTATCGGGGGAAACTCCAGATCCAGATTCGGCGCCTTGACAGCAGGTTGGAGGACTGATATAATGATGACAACGTTGTCGTCAACGCTGACATTCACTCGACACCTTGAAAGATTGTCTCTTGGTGCCCTGTTGGAGGAACCACTTCGTGCCTGTCACCATGCGCGATGTCGCGCAGAAAGCTGACGTTTCAATCAAAACTGTCTCCCGGGTAGTCAATGACCAGGGAGAAGTCGCCAACGAAACCCGCGAACGAGTATCTGCTGCGATCGAAGAACTAGGCTATCGACCCAGCAAGTTGGCACGGGCTTTAGTTACGCAGCGCACCGACACCCTCGGGTTGATTGTGAGTGACATCACCAACCCTTTCTTCTCTGAATTTTCTTGCGGTATGCTCGATGCCTCCCAGGCCCAGGGATACGACGTTTTTCTCTGCAATTCTGGTGCGAGGGTGAAACCAGAGATTCGCGCTCTCCGTTCTCTGGCAGATCACAACGTAGACGGAATCATACTTTTCCCCTCTTGGCTGAACGAAGACAAATTGAGAGCCTTCGTTGAGCGTCACCGGCCGGTGGTGGTGGTCAACCGCGCTTTCGAGGAGCACCCAGGAATGGGCCAGGTTCTTATGGATGCCCGGGGGGGCGCCAAGTTGGCAGTCGATCACCTGGTCAGCAAGGGACACACTGCGATTGGTATGCTAGCTGGGTATGCCACATACCCGGACGTTTTCCAGCGTGTCTGCGGATTTCGCGAGACGGTGGTCGCTCATGGGCTGCCACTCAAAGACGAGTGGATCATCGCGGTGACTCCGGTCATTGAGCAAGGCCGGCAGGCGGCCCTACAACTGCTCACGCAACATCCCCAGGTGACGGCAGTTTTCGCCTATAACGATCTGCTGGCGGTGGGCGCTATCCAGGCCTGCAGGGAACTGGAGCGCCGCGTGCCAGACGATTGCGCGATTGTCGGCTTCGACAATGTCCAGTTGGCTGCTTTGATCACGCCTCCCCTGACCACGGTTCATGTAGACAAATACGAATTAGGGTGGCAAGCGGTGACCCTCTTAGTGAGAATGCTGGACGATCCTGAAGCCGAGTTGCCTCCTGTCTGCTTGGATGTTGAACTTGTGATTCGCGAGTCGGCATAGAGGGTACGGTAGTCATGATGGAAGAAGCAACCCGGTCAGATAGGGATACGATTCTGGAGATGAAGAATCTCAGGACGTACTTTTTTCTTGACAATGGTACGGTAAGGGCTGTCGATGGTGTCGACCTGAAATTGGATCGCAATACGACGCTCGGCTTGGTGGGTGAAAGCGGCTGCGGGAAGAGCGTCACGGCCAGATCCGCCATGCGCCTCATCCAATCTCCCCCGGGCAAGATTGTGAACGGCGAGATATGGCTCCACCGTAATGGGGGCGGGGGAGCCGTGGATATTGCGGGCCTCGACCCCCGAGGACGCGCGATGCGCGACATCCGAGGTGACGAAATCTCGATGATTTTCCAGGAGCCGATGACGTCGCTCAATCCACTGTACACTGTGGGGGGGCAGATTGCAGAGGCCGTGGAGCTGCATCAGAAAGTGGATCACAGAGAGGCGATGGATCGCGCGCTCGAAATGCTCATCAGGGTCCAGATGAGCGAGCCGAAGCAACGACTGCACGAGTACCCCCACCAACTGAGCGGCGGCATGCGCCAGAGGGTGATGATTGCGCTGGCCCTGTCGTGCAACCCCTCGATTCTGATTGCAGATGAGCCGACGACCGCCCTCGACGTGACGGTCCAGGCCCAGATCTTGGACCTGATGCGCGAACTGCAGGAGGATTTTGGGTCGGCCATCATCATGATTACCCATAACTTGGGGGTGATCTCTCAGACGGCCGATTACGTGGCGGTGATGTACCTGGGTAAAATCGTCGAGTATGCGAACGTGCATAGTGTATTCCACGACCCGCTCCACCCATATACGGTCGGGCTCTTGGACTCCATTCCGGTCTTCGGGCAAAAAGGTGAAAAGGTCCTGGTGCCCATCAAGGGGATGGTCCCCACGCCCACCGAGGAGATTCGGGGCTGCGCGTTTGCACCCCGATGCCCGCGCGTCAGGCAACAGTGTACGGAGGAAACGCCCGACTTGCAGGAAGCCCAGCCGGGCCATCAAGTTGCCTGCTGGCTTCATGAGTAATGCCGATTATGGTGTCTTCTCAATATATGGGGGGACATGTAGGACGATTTGGTAAATCGTCGGGTCGAAATACCATTTCGACCTACATAGCCCCGAAATATTGAGATGATGCCGATTATGCTTAATTCGTTGACCAGCATGTTGACCAGCATGTTGACCAGCATGTTGACCAGCATCCTGAGTAAGCTGTAGCGAAGCGAAAGCTGTATCGAAGGGTGCGGCTCAAGCAACGCTTCGAGGCAAACCCGCACCCTTCGATACGGTCTCCACTTCGTTTCGACCTACTCAGGATGCTAACCGATAATTAACTTGACAATGTTAAATTACCTGGCGTGTTGGGCGAAGGTCTCCTGACCGAGCGGCGTCCTGAGCCTGACGAAGGGCCCGATTCGCCTCGGTCAGGAGACCTTCGGCGATCAAAAGAGAATTGCTGAAACGAATTGAACATTGTCGAGTTAATGTAAATAAGGAGGTGATGCAGTAGCAATTGCCAAACGGAACGCAGACTTGGAAGTTTCTTCACCCAACCAATCTTCGTGATCGCAAGCGAGGAGAATGAGGTCAAAGGAGATCAAAAATGAAGAAGTCAGTTTACCTAGCATTAGCATTGCTCGTGGTGACAGCTCTGCTCGCTGCCTGCGGCGGTGCTGCTACCCCCCAAGTAGTTGAGAAAGAGGTGATCAAGGAGGTCGAGGTCACCAAAGAGGTTGTCAAAGAAGTCGAGGTCGTCAAAGAGGTCGAGGTCGAGAAGCTCGTAGAAGTTCAGGGGGCGATCCCCTACCCCGAGGGTGTGCCCTTGGGCACCGGCCCCGAGGCGAAACGGTTCGAACTTGACGCGGTCTTGGCCTACAAGGCCCTGCCCGAGTACGACCAGCCAGAGTGGATGGACAAGCTGGTCGAAGACGGCCAGCTACCCCCGGTGGAGGAACGACTGCCCAAAGAGCCACAGGTCTTCCTCGAGTCCGGCATGGCGCATGGGCCTGGGCAATACGGTGGCGTGTGGCGCGACTTTTCCGCCTGCCCCACCGAGGGCTGGAACCTGGGCGCCGGCCAGACCCAAGGCTGGTTTGGCATCAACATTATCTATGAGGAAGGCCTGTTGCTCACTGGCCCCTTGTTCAGGTCTGCCAAAGTTGAACCGTGGCCGAACCTGGCCAAGAGCTGGGAGTGGTCCGACGATGGCCTTGAACTCACCATGCACCTCATCGAGGGCGCCAAGTGGTCCGACGGCGCGCCCTTTAGCGCCGACGACGTCATGTTCACCTGGGAGCACCTGATCCTCGACCCGGGTGTCGGCTCTTCCACGACCTCCCGCACCACCTGGCAGATCGAGGGTGAGGACATCAACCTGGAGAAGGTGGACGACTATACCATCAAGTGGACCTTCCCGGTGGCCTTTCCTCTCCAGTTGATGTTCAAGATGGACGAGTACGATTTCGCGGTATGGCCGAAGCACATCTGGGAGCCCCTGCATCCAGAATTCTCGGATAACGACTACGTCGCCTTTGAGAAGGCGTGGCCGCCCGACAGGCTGCCGCCGGTCTCCATGGGTCCCTGGGTAGCGGTAGAGTACAAGACCGACGAGCTCATGGTCCTGCGCCGCAACCCTTACTACTGGAAGGTGGATGAAGCGGGCAACCAGCTGCCTTACCTGGATGAGGTGCTGTTCGAGAAAGGCTCCACCGGCGTGGGACGCACGTTGAGCACGCTGGCCGGAAGCGGTGACCACACCAACCTGGAGAACCCCAGCACCTTCGTCGAGACCCTGAAGCGGGCTGCCGAGCCGGACGCCCACTTCGAGGTCGCGTGGGGTCCCGAGTTGCTCTCCTTCTCCCTCCACATCAACCAGTCAATGTCGCTGGGTGTGGAGAACGAGCGAGACCTTGAACTGCGCAAGCTGTTCCGCGACGTGCGCTTCCGCCGCGCCGTGAGTCAAGCCATCGACCGCGACGGCGTGGCCCAGGCCGTCGTGCGTGGGCCCTTCCTGCGCGCCTGGCCGGGCGGCCTTTACCCCGGTGCAGCCGAGTTCGACCGCTCCAGCGTTGTTTACTATCCCTACGCCCCCGAGGCC
>JAANWY010000059.1 GCA_018263655.1 Anaerolineales bacterium
GAGATGATACCGCCAAACGTATCTTCTCAATATATGGGGGACATGTAGGACGATTTGGTAAATCGTCGGGTCGAAATACCATTTCGACCTACATAGCCCCGAAATATTGAGATGATACCGCCAAACGTATCTTCTCAATATATGGGGGGACATGTAGGACGATTTGGTAAATCGTCGGGTCGAAATACCATTTCGACCTACATAGCCCCGAAATATTGAGATGATACCGCCAAACGTTGTCTGAACGCGACTAAACCGACTTAATTCGTTGACCAGCATCCTGAGTAAGCTGTATCGAAGGGGTCGGCTCAAGCAACGCTTCGAGGCAAACCCGCACCCTTCGATACGGTCTCCACTTCGTTCCGACCTACTCAGGATGCTAACCGATAATTAAGCATAATTGGCCACTAAGTTCGTGCTCGATTCACTAGGAGGACCTATGAACATTGTCGTTTGTATCAAACAGGTTCCCGACACCGCGGCCAAGATTCAAGAACGGGTCGCGGACGGTCGAATTGACCTTGAAAGCGTCGAATGGGTTGCCAACCCGTACGACGAATACGGCGTCGAGGAAGCGCTGCGCCTAACGGAAGCACATGGCGGCCAGGTGACCCTCATAACGCTAGGACCTGACCGTGCGGTGCAGGCGCTCAAAGACATGTTGGCTTTGGGTGCTGATGAGGGCATCCACATCAAAGATCCATTGCTGGACAACGTCAGCCGGCGCGGCGTCGCCAAGGCGCTGGCAGCAGCCATCCGCAAGCTCGACGATGACGTGGACATGGTGTGGACCGGCTGGAAAGGCATGGACGAAGACCACGGCCTAGTGCCGGCCTACCTGGCCGAGGAGCTGGGGTGGCCGCACCTATCCTTCGTGCAAGCGGTAGATGTCGATCCCGACGCCGGCCGGGTTACCGTCGAGCGCGAGGCCGAGGGCGGCAAAGAAGTGCTTGAAGCACCTTTGCCGGCCGTCCTCTCAGCCCAGAAAGGGCTCAACGAGGTACGCTACGCATCATTGAAAGGGATTATGGCTGTCAAGAAGAAGACCATCCCCGAGTGGACTGCATCGGATCTTGGGTTGGACGCCTCCGAACTCGAGGGGCCGGACGTTGAATTGGTGCACGTGGGCCCGCCGCCGGAACGACAGCCAGGCCGAATTCTGGACGGGACACCTGAAGAGACCGCCAAGGAGTTGGTGCGGTTGCTTCGCGAAGAGGCAAAAATAATCTAGGCGGATAGGAGAGCAAAATGGGAAACGACATCCTCGTAATTGCTGAACAACGAGAGGGAGAGCTGAAGAAGGTCACGTTCGAGATTCTGGGTGAGGCTAAGGAACTGACCGCTGATCTGGGAGGCCAGGTGGGCGTCGTCGTACTCGGGGACGGTGTGGGGGACATGGCCAGCACGCTGTCCCAATACGGCGCCAGTAAAACGTACGCCGGTGATGACACCGCGCTAGGCGAATACTCGCCCGATGGCTGGGCCACGGTGATCGCCGATCTTGCCGAACGCACAGAGCCGGCAGTGATCCTGGCACCGGCTACCCCATTCGGCAAAGACCTGGCACCCCGCGTGGCTGCCAAATTGGGCATCGGCCTCGCTTCGGACGTCACCGGCTTCGAGATCAGCGATGGCCGGTTGCTCATCAAACGGCCAATCTACGCCGGCAGAGCCATTGCCACAGTCCGCATCAACACCGACCCACAGATGGCGACAGTGCGCGCCAACACCTTCGCTGTGCCAGAGCCCGATATGGGCGCGACAGCCGACGTGGAAGCGCTAGACCTGGCCGGCTACAAAGCGATGGCCATCGCCCAGGAGGTGATCACAACCGCCGGCGAGAAACTCGACATCGCCGAGGCAGACATCATCGTCTCGGGTGGTCGCGGCATGGGCGGACCGGAGAACTACGACATGCTAGAAGAACTTGCCGCCGCCCTGCCCAACGCCGCCGTCGGCGCCTCCCGCGCCTCGGTGGATGCCGGCTGGCGACCGCACGCTGACCAGGTCGGGCAGACGGGCAAGACCGTATCGCCAAGTCTGTACATTGCCTGCGGCATTTCGGGTGCGGTGCAGCACTTGGCCGGCATGAAGACTTCCAAATACATCGTGGCAATCAACAAGGACTCCGAGGCCCCCATCTTCAAGGTGGCCGACTACGGCATCGTCGCCGACCTGTTCGACGCTGTACCCAAGCTCACCGAGGAAGTCAAGAAACTTTACGTAGAGTGAAACCCCTCTGAGCTACCGGCGCCCCCAGCGCTGGTACGCAATCAACCCAGCCCCAACGATTAGCATCAGCGCCGCCTGGCCGAGGCTGTTGCCGGGACCAGCCATGCCTCGGTAAAACATCACGGACCCCACCGCAACAAACGCCAGGCTTATGACGAGTGCAGCCCGCCGAAACCCCTCGTCGATACGGCGCCGCCGCTCACGCGTCCACAGATTCCAGACCACCCACGCGAGCAGCAGAGCTAATGCGATGTACCGCAGGCCACGAAGCAAACCACTGCTCCTCCTTGGAACTGTTGCGATTGGCAGAGATGCGTATTCAACCTTGTCACCTTTAACCTGACAACCTTCTAACCGCTGTCAGCAAACCGCCGGATGAACTCGCCCATGCACTTTATGCCTTCGACATAATCCTGAAGCCGGATGTTCTCATTTGGGGCGTGCACGTTCGAGCCCGAATACCCGACACCGAAGGACACGGCTGGGATGCCCAAGCCTTCACACAGCGGGTACATGGGGCCGCTGCCGGCTGACGTCGGCCAGACGACGGGCTCCTGGCCATATGTCGCCTCGAGAGCGTCGATAGCCGCTTGCACCACGGGCGCGTCGGGGTCCGTCTGCGAAGGGTGCTCCCCGCCCCAATCGATGATCTCGACGTCGTCGAACCCCCGGCGATCCAGATGCCGGCGCAGCAAGTCATGAGCCAGCTCCGGCGTCAGATCGTGCACCAGCCGGAAATCCACCTTGGCCATGGCCGCGTTCGGCAAAACCGTCTTGCTTCCTTGACCGGTGTAGCCCGATTCCACCCCACAGATGGTGCAGGTGGGTTCATACAGGTGCTTCTTCAACAGCTCCATGCCTGATAGATCGCGAATGAAGGCCGGAATGTCGAAGTCTTCCTTCAATCGTTCTTCCTCGAAAGGCATCTTCTCCATCAGCTCGACGGCGGCCGGCGGCGGATCGGCCACATGATCCATGTATCCGTCGATCAAAATGCGATCATCGGCGTCCTTGAGCGTACTCAGTGCCCACGTCAACCGCCAGGCTGGATTGGGCACAATACTCGCCAGAGAGGAATGTAGGTCTCGCGAAGCACCGCGGGTTCGCAGCTCGACGTAGTAGATGCCCTTGAGCCCCAAATTGATGACGGGGCGCTCGGCGATGTCTTTGTAACCGAACTCCCACAGACAACCATCAGCGTCCTCCACCAGTGCCCGGTTCTCATCGACCCACTGATCCAGATGGACACTGCCTGTCTCCTCCTCGCCCTCGATCACCCACTGGATCTTGAGCGGCAGATCGCTTACGGTTTCCAGCCAGGTTTCTACAGCCTGGATCCGGGCCAGCATGCTGCCTTTGTTGTCCGACACGCCTCGGGCGTACAGCTTACCCTCGCGGATGGCCGGCTCGAACGGCTCCGTTTCCCACAACTCCAACGGCTCAGGCGGTTGCACATCGTAATGGTTGTAGATTACGAGTGTTTTCGGTCCGTCGCCGAGTTCCGCGAAGACCACAGGCGGCGCGCCTTCCGTCGCGATCAGCCGCGTGTCAGCGCCCAACCGGCGCAGCCGCTCAGTGACAATGTCGGCCATTTCGTCTATGCCCCAATCCTGGGCCGCTACGCTCGGTTGCCGGCAAAGCGCCTGCAATTCCTCCAGAAAACGATCAGTTTGCTCATCGACATAGGTGTTGAATGATTCCACTTGCACGTCCCCTCTTACAAAATGCCGATAGGGGCGGACCCACATCAGTCGTATTCCTTGTCCGCTTCCGTCTATCGTGAATCGCACTCAGAAAGCCGGCATCCGGCTGAATTGACAGGACTTACGCGGTGGGCGGCTCAAAACGCATCCTGAGTAGGCGAAGCCGTATCGAAGGGTCGTTTTGAGCCGCCCACGCGCTTCGATACGCTCGCTACACGCCCGCTATCGACAGGCCTTTCGATGAACTCAGGACGTAACCGTTCAGGAGGTATCAGGACTAGCATCCTGAGTAGGTCGAAACGAAGTGGAGACCGTATCGAAGCGACGTCCTGAGTTCATCGAAGGGGGTGCGGCTTGTTCGAAGAACCGTC
>JAANWY010000006.1 GCA_018263655.1 Anaerolineales bacterium
CGTCAGATCCCCGTCTGGCGCGCCGTTTCTTGCCGTTTCATAGCTGGTTTTTGTCGCGCAAGGCCGGGATCTGGCGATCCCTGGCGAGCGTAAACTGCCGAAGGATTTAGGCCGTCGTGTACTAGAAAAGCCGGACTCAACAGGGAACACAGAGCTTCTCCGCGTATCTCTGTGCATTCTCTGTACAGCTCTGTGTAACAGCATTTTCTCCGCCGGTGGGCAAGAATCTAACTGACAAAGCACTCGTGTCCAGTCAGGGCAACACAGCAACCTTGACGCTTTTCCCCTCCATCATCATCTCCAGGCCGTCCTCGAGATTGGCGAGGGATACCTCGTGGGTGATCAGCGGCTTGACATCAATCACCCCATCGCAAACCAAGCGAAAAGCTCGCTCCAGCGTCAGCGGCGTAAGGTGATACACACCGAAAATGGTCAGCTCATCGTAGTGTACGCGTGTTGAATCGACTTCAACTTGCGTGCCGCCCGGCAGGCCGCCGAACCATTCGACACGTGCACCCTTGCGAGCCACGTCCAGCGCGGTGAGCCAGGCCGCCTTTACGCCGGCACACTCGATGGCCACATCCGCGCCACGCCCCTCGGTCAGCTCCCGTACAGCCTCGATCGGATCCTTCTGCCTCGAGTTGACGGTGCGCGTCGCCCCTAAAGACTTCGCAACGGTAAGCCGCTTGTCGTTGATGTCAATCGCTACAACGGGTGAGGCCCCTTGGCGAAGGGCCAGTTGCAGGTGCATCAACCCGATGGGGCCGCCGGCTCCAACGATAGCAACACTCTCACCAGGCTGAATATGCAACAAATCCTGCCCGTGCACCACGCAGGCCAGCGGCTCGATGATGGCCGCCTCGCGATCTGTTAGGTGGTCGGGGACGACAAACGTGTTCTGGCGCACGATGCGCGCCGGCACGCGGATGTATTCGGCAAAGGCGCCCAGATTGACCAGCAAGTCATCACACAGGTTCGGCTGACCGCGCTTGCAGTAGTAGCAGATGTTGCAGGGTGCCGTGTTGCCGGCCACCACACGCATGCCGGGTTCGAAGCCGGCTACCTCCGGTCCCGTCTCAACAACAACGCCACAGAACTCGTGGCCAAAGAGCGTCGGCGGATCGTACTTCGGGTGACCGCGTCGATACGTCTTGACGTCGGTGCCGCAAGTGAGCGCCGTATTGACCTTTACCCAGAGATCGCCACTACCGAGCGTGGGAACAGGCATCTCGCGAAACTCCAGATCCCCTGGTCCCATGTAGACCGTCGCATGCATGACGTGCTGCTTCATCAATTGAACTCCCCGACTCCACCAGCGATCAAATGCACAGTTCGTAGTGACGACTTAGGAATCTGCAGGAAAATAATCATCCCAATCCCATCCATCACTCAGCCACCCTTGCGAAGACTTCGACGATGTCCACCGCCCGGCCCACGTCCGTGCTGATGGTGAATTGCGGGGCTTCGCGAACGCTGGCCGTCATCCGTTCGACGATGGTCCAGCACACCCCGGTGAGCAGGGTGGTACGCCGGCGGAGAAGGGGAGCATGGTCTGTGGGGGGCGCCAGAATCCAGGGTTGCACGCGCGGGAAGGTTTCACAGAGACGGCTCTCAAGGCCTGGGTCCCGCTTCAGAGGAAAGTGCACCCGGATTTCGACTACGCCATTCTCGTGGGCCTCCTGTAGCAGTCGGGAAACCAGGGAACGGGAGCGGCCGATTCGTTCAGCGATGTCTTCCTGGCTGAGGCTATCCTCGTAGTACCAGGAAGCAATCTGGGGGAGGAATTGCTTGCGATCTGACTCCATCGTCCATGCCGCCAAGTCTCACAGACGTGAATTCAATCTCACATCATTGCGCACATTATACACTTTTGCCGCACATTTGTCAATCAGGAATTCTAAATTTGATTCGGATTTTGGTGCTGCCCGTCCAAGAACCACACTTCGATACGGCTATCGCCTACTCAGCATGGTTCTTGGACGGGCAGCACGCTTCGATACGCCCGCTACCCTTCGACAGGCTCAGGACGTCGCTCAGCATGCTGACCGTCAAATTTAGAATTCCTGTAACTACTCAGGTGACCGGCACTTTGTCTCGAAATACTCAGGATGACGAGGTATGCCAGGTGTTGAAAGGCTATCTGGAACCGATGTTTGTAAGTGCCGGTCACCTTGGCGGTCTTGAAGTGTAGCTGCCTGAGTAGTTACGAATTCCTGTTTGTCAATGCGGGACTTGGCTTTTCTGGGATAACTGTGCTAGTATCTGGCTGCCGGCACCTTGCTGGGCAAGACGGGGGAACATCAAGAGAAAGCGAGGCATTCGCGGTGTCAGTTACACCCATTGAGACGATGAAGGCAGCACATCAAACACTGGCCGAGTATTGCTACCAATTACGGCCTGTCGAGCGCGGCTACGCCAATCGGACCCTGTACATCAATCTTTCGGATTCCACGATCGCCGAGAAGCCGGTCACTCAGAAGATGAAAGACACGTTCACCGGCGGTCGCGGCTTCGGGCTGTGGTTGCTGTGGAATGCCGTCGACGGGGACACCCGGTGGAACGACCCTGAAAACGCACTCGTCATCGCTAATGGGCCAATCGGTGGTATCACTGCCTACCCCGGCTCTGGCAAGTCGACGGTGGTCACGCTCTCCCCGCTCACCGGGTCGGTGATTGACAGCAACGGCGGCGGCTACTTCGGCCCCTATCTGAAGTTCGCCGGCTGGGATGCCCTGGAGATTCAGGGCAAGGCTGATCGGGACGTAATCGTCGTGATCGACGGTGACACCGGGCGGGTGACCATCGAGGCCGCGCCGCTGGAAGACGTGGACACCCACCTGGTGGCCGAGGAGCTGACGGCCATGTACGCCACGGACGAACGCGATCGGCGAAACGTCTCGGTGGTTTCCGCCGGCCAGGGCGCGGACCATGTCCTGTACGCCGGCCTAAACTTGAGCTGGTACGACGTCCGTCGCGGCGAGGTTCGCGTCAAGCAGGCCGCGCGCGGAGGCTCGGGGCGCGTCTTTCGCGACAAGGGGCTCAAGGGGATTGTGGTGCGCTACAGTCACCTGAGCGGAGACAGCAACAACCCGGACGACCGGGACTTGATCTACCAGGCCGGCAAGCGCATCAACCACGAGATCGTCACCCTGGACGACCAGCAGAACCAAATGCGCAAAGTCGGCACACCGCATCTGGTCGAGATCATGGACCACTTCGATCTACTTCCAGTCCACAACTTCCGCTACGGCTCCCACCCAGAGGCCCATAAGATCGACTCAACGGTGTGGAAGGGTCTGTTTTCACAGGGCATGCCGGACGGCTGCTGGGCTGGGTGTACCTTGTCATGCTCTCACAGTGTGGACCACTTCCATCTCGAGACCGGTCCATACTCCGGGCAGGGCGTGTTAGTCGATGGCCCCGAGTACGAGACCGTGGCCGGCGTGGGCGCCAACCTGGGCATCTTCGAACCGCTGCCCATCTTGGAGCTGAACTTCTACTGCGACACGTACGGCATCGATACAATCTCCTTCGCCAACTCGGTGGCCTTCACCATGGAGTGCTACCAGGCGGGTATCCTGAACCGCGAGCGCACCGGCGGGCTCGAACTCACGTGGGGCAACGCCGGCGCCGTCATCGAGCTGCTACACCAGATGGCGCGCGGCGAGGGCTTCGGACAGATCGTCGGCCTGGGCGTGCGCCGCATGAAGCAACACTTCGCCTCGGTCTACGACGCCGACCCCGATTTCCTGCACGACATCGGGATGGAGGTCAAAGGCCTGGAGTTCTCCGAGTACGTGACCAAGGAGTCGCTGGCCCAACAGGGCGGCTACGCCATGGCGCTCAAGGGCGCCCAGCACGACGAGGCCTGGCTGATTTTTATGGATCAGATCAGCAACCAGCTACCGACGTTCGAGAACAAGGCCGAAGCCCTGCACTACTTCCCAATGTGGCGCACCTGGTTCAGTCTGCACGGCCTGTGCAAGCTGCCGTGGAACGACATCCTGCCGGCCGACAACGACGAGACCGATGAACCTCAGAAAGTTCCGGAACACGTGGAGAACTACACGTGGCTCTACGAAGGGCTGACGGGTGAGCGGGTGACGCCCGAGGACCTGATCCTCCAGTCGGAGCGGGTGTACAACTTCCAGCGGGTCTTCAACCTGAAGATGGGGTTCGGCACGCGCGAGCACGACTACCCACCGTACCGTGCCGTGGGGCCAGTGACCGTCGAGGAATATGAGTCCCGCGCCGAGCGCTACGACCAACAACTACAGGACGAGGTCGGGGTCGATCCCACCCGTCTGACAACCGAACAGAAGATGGCCCACCTCCAGGAGCACCGCGAGGCGCGCTACGAACAGTTACTCGACGCCGTCTACGTGCGCCGGGGCTGGGACGAAAACGGTACCCCCACGTTGGGGACGCTGCGCCGGCTGGGAATCGACCTGCCGGCGGTGGTGGCTGTGATCGAAAGCCGCTAGCAGTTTTGCCCGGTCGTGTGCATCCCAAGTTTGTAAAGCCGGTGGCCCACGCTCTCAGCCCGCAACAAGTTGCGGCTTCCGGACGCTCGAACTTGCGACGTCCTGAGCCTGTCGAAGGGTTCGAGATGGTGACTCATACTGGTACGGGAGTTCAGATGATGATCGCGTCATTAACAAATGTGGGATGCACCCGGCCCGGCGTGTTCTTGACAAGCTGGTTATGTTTTCATTATAATGGGGAAGGTCAATCGTCGAAAGGAGGTGCCAAACCTACTCAGTTTCTCCACTAAGCGCGATAGACGAACGCCCGAGATCTATCGATGCTCAGTAGATCCAATTTTGCTCGGCCTGGATCGTCAGACCCAGGCCAACAGCGGGGATCTGGCGATCCCCTCAGAGCAAATTTGGATCTATCAATGTTGATCGATCACAGCCAACCGAGAAGAGGAGAACACAATGCGAATGCGAATCACCCCCCTACTGTTGGGACTCTTGCTCATCACCACCCTTTTGATGATGGCTTGTGCTCCGGTCGCCCCACCGGCCGCGGAGGAGCCGGCGGCGGAACAGCCGGTCTCTGAAGAGCCGGCCGTCGAGGAGCCCAAGAAGCTCGAGCTGGTACTCTACACATCTTTCGTCGAAGAACGCATGCAGCCACTAGCAGAGCTCTTCCAAGAATGGGCGTTGGAGGAACACAATGCTGACGTAGACGCCCAGTGGGTGTATGCCAGCACCAGCGACAACTTCTCGCGCGTACAAGCCGAGAAAGAAAATCCCCAGGCCGATATCTTGACTACCACCGGCGATCGAGCCATGATCGCGAAGGCAGAGGGGCTGACGGAACCCTACAAGCTCTCCAACTGGGACGACATCCCAGACTTCGCCAAGGACAAGGACGGCCATTGGTGGGCGCCTTCAATCCTACCGTACCTCATCCTGTACAACAAGAATCTGGTATCTGCAGAAGATGCCCCCCAAACCTGGGTCGACGTACTTGATCCCAAGTGGAAGGGCCAGATCATCATCCGTGATCCTACGCAGTCAGGCACGGGCGGGACGATCGCCCTGTCCTTCATGGCTGTCTTGGGCGTGGAGCAGGGCAAGGACTTCCTGTTGCGCCTGGACAACCAGGTCGGAGGGCGCTACCATGAAAGCTCCACAAAAACCGTGCTTGATGTGGCCCGCGATGCCTACCAGGGAGCCCTGTGGAACGAGGCTTTCACACTGCGCGTCAAGTATGAAGAGGACTTCTCCAATCTGGCAGTGGTCTACCCAGATAGCTGGATGACGGCCGGCCTGGAAGCCCGCATGATTCCCAAGGGCGCCCCCCATCGCGAGGCGGCTGAACTCTGGATGGAGTTTGAGGCGACGGCGTTGGCTGCCAAGGACATGATGAAAGAATATGACCGGCCCGTCCTAGGTAGCAAGGTCCCGTCGGCAGAGGTACCGGAGTGGCTCCAAGAAAGACCGACGGAAGACCTCCCAATCGCTAGCGTCGACTGGGCCAAGATCGCCGAAGTGCGTCAGGACTGGCTCAATATCTGGAGCAACGAGATCAAGGGCCGCGGCGCGGACTATGTAGCCGCCAACCCGGACATCCCCGAATACAAAATCGTCGACGATTATCTGGTGAGCCCATAAGACGACCGCACGTTGGGCGAAGGTC
>JAANWY010000060.1 GCA_018263655.1 Anaerolineales bacterium
GAAGTGGAGATCGTATCGAAGGGTGCGGCTCAAGCAACGCCTCGAGGCAAACCCGCACCCTTCGATACAGCTTTCGCTTCGCTACAGCTTACTCAGGATGCTGGTCAACGAATTAAGCATAATCGGCTTCTCACTATATCTGCTCCTTTCGCCGTTATGCCCGAGTCAGTCATGCCCATAGGGTTCCTCTCATGGTGTGTTTGCCTCTCCCTCTTCTCCAAGCCCATTTCTCGACCACAGCTCTCTCACCGCGCCATGATTACACCCCACTGAAGCATCGTCTCCTGGACTGGAAACGCGTCTACCTGGGCACCTCCCAACACTTCGCTCTTGGGTGTCGGCTCTGCCCTTCCTGAGCACTCATTCACTATCCCCACTTCCCATCCCGTCGCGATGAAGGCATCCGTTGCCGCATTGCGGAATATCAGCGACGACAAGCCTGCTTCCCGCAGCGCCATCGCATTGACCTCGTCCCCCTCCGGGTAGAAGTGCGAGATCGCCAGGAACTGCCCGCCCACTACCCGCCGCAGCTCGCTCAGCAGATTGCCCGGCTCCTCTATGTTCGATAGCCCCACGTTTGTCGTCAAGGTTCCCACCGCGCCGTTTCTAAAGGGCGTACGCCGTGCGTCAAACGCTAGCAGGCTGATCTTGTCATAGAGCCCGAACGATTCCAGCCGACGTCGGTCTTGCCTGAGCACGCGAGGGCTGAGGTCTGTGGCCACAATGAGGCACTCTAACCGCCGCGCCATTTCCTCTACCAGGTAGCAGCGTCCTGAGGCTGTGTCAACGATTGGGCCGTCCGATTCAGACAGCCGCTCAATCACATAGTTGCGCTGGCTCTCAGAGCAGGCCAAATACCCCTCCGTGTATATTCCCGCCTTGGCCTGCTCTTCTAGTTCCTTTGCTGCTTCATATTCGCCGCGTTCCTCCAGCACCAACGCCCGGTAGAACAGGTCCGCTGGCGCCAGTTCATCCGCTGACACGTCCATCAGCCGCTGCTCCACCTCCGAATGTTCCCGCAGGTATTTGGCAAGCTGGCTATCTACCTGCCCCCATAGATCATTTCGCGGTGGATCTGGCGTTAGAAACAATCCCACTCCCTCAAGCACAGGATAGACGGCGGCGCACCCCTGGCAGCGAGCCTCCGCCGACTCGATCCGCTCTCCCCTGCGCCGAGATATCCTCCACTCTAGTTCATCGTGACATACCGGGCATTCCAGCATCTCAATCAGATAAGCATGCATGCTCGTTTGCTCCTCTTTTGGTCGTTTTGGCTGTGGGACCAGCAAAACGTCGCACTACGAACCTACAGTTATAAAGCCATCAAGCACCGCAAAGTACTCCTCTTGCCGGAACAATGACGCGGTGTGCCCCGTGCCATGGAACAGATGAATCTGTGCTCACGGATACAGTGCCCTCATCGCCTCGCGCACCGGCCGGGGAGTGGCGGGGTCGTCGTCGGCCAATATCAACAGTACCCGCCGGCGGACCCACCCATCACACGCGCCTGACCGACCCCCTCGTGATCTAGGATTCCGGCGATGCCGTTTACCATCTCGGCCATCGTGGTGACGGTGGGGGCGTAGGATGGCGAGATGACGCGAATTCCCGGTCGAGCAGCCAGGTGCGCGATGGTCTGCCAGCTCGCTTCGGCCAGACCGAGCGCGCCCGGCAGCAGCAGAATCACGACGTTCCCTCGACCGGCATCAATGTACTCCCACGGATGCCGTTTATGCGCGTTCGCACCGTTGATCGTCGCGCGCCGGTAGGGATGGGCCGCGCGGAACTGGAGCAGCCTGGCGACTTGTTCATCCGAAACATCTTTGTACAGGTTGGCTATCCTGGGGTTTTCAAACTTCAATCTACGTTCCCCAGGAACACCATCGTGCCTCGGCTTTCGAAGTCGCCGGCCGGCATTCCGGTCCAGGGGGGTGGTACGTCCTCGCCCTGGCGCTGGAAGGCGACGGCCAGCAGCAGCGCCCCCTGGTTGAGCTTGACCACGTTCGCCCCTTCCTCAAGCGTCCACGTGCTGGGATAGCGGAAACTGAATCCATAGTCCGCGTTGGCGTAGCTTTCCCAACCGGCGTATGCATCTCCCTCATCTTCTGCAGCCGGTGGCGCGGCAGCCGTCCAGTCCGGCCCCACCTCCAGCGACTGGATCATCGCGTCGAGCAGTCCCAGGTCGGGGGTAAAGCTGGATGCAGCCTGCGTGTTGAGTTGCTGTTCGACGTCTGCAATGTAAGCATCAAAGTCCTGCGCGAGTGTGTCGAGATCCCCTTCGTATGCCGTCTGGTCCGCCGGCAGGGCCGTGTGCGAAACCGGCAAGATCGCCGCCACATAGTTCTCACCATCGTCCGTGAGCCCCTGGAACGTGTAGAAGAGCTCGTGGTTGTTAATCGGCAAGTAAGCTTGCGCGTACTGGGTCAGGAAGCGCACGCCTGTACCATTCTGAAAGTCCACGTACGCCACCTGAGCGCGCATCATTTGCCCGGCGTTGAACAGAGGCAGGAACGGTATCGCTTCGGGTGTTGCAGGCCTATCTCCCAGAAACTGCCGCAGGTCGGCGATAGCCTTGCCGGCGTACTCGCTGACGGCCTCAAACTCGGCGATTGGATAGACCAAAACCCGTGGCTCGTGGAACGTCTCCGGTAGCACGTACCCGTTGAACGAGAACCGGACGTGCGCCGGCTCCATCGCCCAGCCTGGTCCTTCCTCGCCTGTTGCAGGGACGGACTCAGCCATCACGTCCGCGGCAATCGTGTGATCGAACGTGAAGCTGATCCCCTCGTAGACCACACCCGGCATCTCGGCTGCAACTTCGGTGGGCTCCTCCTCGGCAGAAGGTTTCACGGTGGGTGTTGTCTCAGGAGTGACCTCTGAGACCGACGCCGGCTTGCATTCGCCGCGGTAGAAGGCCCATTCCTCACACTCACTCCCATCGGGGAACTCGCAGACCCCGTATGTCCCACCGTCCGCGTCGGTGCGCATCTCCAGGGCATAGCCCTGCTCTTCGCAGTAGACGGACGCCGGGTTCGCCAGCCCGGTGGTCGGCTCGGGCGTAGCCGTACCGCAGCCGCTGACGACCAACGCTCCCAAGACAAGCACGATTCCCCAAAATATACGGTTTACGCTTCATCGTCTATCTCCTTTACCTGTTCTTGAAAATGCAGATCACTAGTCTGTAAAGTAGTACCGAAAGTCGCAGTGCGGCGCGCCATCGGCGATGACGTTTGTTCGCTTAAACTCTACGTTGTCGGGCAGGTACTTCTCCACATGATTGTCACCGCGACAAATTACTTTTGCCAACTCGGGTGCGCCTTCCTGGTTCAGATACTTCACGATACCACAGCGGGTCACATTGAAACCGTAGAACAGATTGCCCTGCCGCTCCACCATCTTGAACCGTTGGCCATCGGGCTCATCGGCCTTATTGGCTGATCGGAACCACCACCAGCGGTACAGCCGGTGCAGCAAGGGGGTGGCCCAGACTTTGCGCGCGATCCAGCGCTCGAACTGTCCGTCCATCCAGTTGTTCACGAACGCTTGCACCAGAGCGAGTTTCTCATCCTGCGGCATGCCGGCCGGCAAGACCCGGTACAGCGCCAGCGCGTCCACGGCGATGCGAAGCAGCATCTGGTTCTTCCCATTGGCCAACCGAGGGACACCCGCCTCCAGATCCCGGTAGATGGCCTTCATATCCGCGAGCAAGTCGCCCGATCGCTCGGGGCCGAACTGTTCGACAAGAACAGGTTTGGCAAACCTGAGCGCACGCTCGATCTGGTTCGTCGTAATCATCATCTGTGTCTCCTTTGTGTAAGTTACGAAGCCGTGAGGATGGCCAGTGTCACACCCAGTTGCGCCAGGGAGACGATCAGCGTAATCCAGAGAATGGCCAGCGATACGGGTGCCTTGAACTCCTCACGTCCCCGGCGGATGAAGTAGGTGTGGATCGAAAAGGCGAATATCCCGCCCAAGCCTAGCAGGAGGGAGAGGACGAGGCCCGCCAACACACCGCGGTCGACCAACACCAGCCCGTACAACACCAGGAATATCAGGGGGAAGTGCAGCAGCAGAAAGCCGGCCAGCCCTCCCGGCAGACGGAACAACTCCCACTCCTTCCAGTAGGCTGAATCGATCTCGTGCACGATCAACGTCACAGCGTTGATCAGATAGAGCCAGAACACCACATCTCTCATCGTTGACTTGCGGCCGTTATCCTCATAGCGGGTAACTTGACATTGTTAGATTTCATCGCACACATGGCCCTCTCCCCCCTAGCCCCCCTCTCCCAACTCTGGGAGAGGG
>JAANWY010000061.1 GCA_018263655.1 Anaerolineales bacterium
AGGGTGCGGGTTTGCGACGGTTCTTCGAACAAGCCGCACCCCCTTCGATGAACTCAGGACGTCGCTTCGATACGACCTCGGCTTCGCCTTGGTCTACTCAGGCGGCGTCCTGAGCGGCGTCCTGAGCGGCGTCCTGAGCGGCGTCCTGAGCCTGTCGAAGGGCCTGTCGAAGGGCCTGTCGAAGGGCCTGTCGAAGGGATGCTCCATGGGTTGCCCCCTGAACGGGTACATGTCAACAAGGCCTAGTTGGTGGAAGGGGGGAGGGATCATACGCTCTCTACCCTCACCTCGACAGCCGCGAAAACATCGCTTTCCCGCTGCGCATCCGGCAGGAGGTCGACATCGATGCCCGGGTGGAGGCGACGGCCCACCGGCTGGGCATTGATGAGGAACAGCTGCTGGCACGCCCGACTCAGCTCGCACAGCCGGCGAGCAACAGCAAGTGGCCCTCGGACGCGCTCTGGTGGCCGACCCCACGATCCTGCTGTGGCCACCTCGACGCCCACGCGCGAGGGCGGACCCGCGCACAACTCGGCTGGCTGATGGATGAATTCGACACCACGGCGGTCTACGTCACCCACGATCAGGAGGAAGCTATCGCACTGGCCGATCGCGTGGCCGTGATGTGCCAGGGCCACATCGTGCAGGTTGACACACCTGGCGAGCTGTGGCAGCGGCCGGTGAACGTATTCGTAGCACAGTTCGTGGGCTCGCCGAGTATGAACATCCTGGCCCGGCGAGCGCCTGTGGATCGATGGGGCCACCGCGTCACTCCGGCTGCCGCTGGTCCGCCGTTTTCTCCACGACGGCCCGATCCTGGCCGGCATCCGCCCCGGGTGCCTGACGGCCGATCCCGTCGGGATGCTGCCCGTGTCGGTCGCGCAAGTCGAGCCGCTCCTGGCTCAGCGCGCCCTGCTGGTGCACGGTGAAATCAACGGAACGGTGCGCGCGCAGTTGTGCGCGCGCAGTTGTGCGCGGCGCAGTTGTGCGCGCGCAGTTGCCGGCTCACGTCGAGGTCCGCCGCGATACGGCCATCACCCTCACCGTCGACGTGCGCGACATTCACCTGTTCGACGTACACGACGAGATGCGGATCACGTAGGGGCGAGGTAGATCGGATTGACGGTTCATCACCGTTGGAGACCTTCGGTCAACGGGTGGGGCACGGTCGGGAGACCGTCCCCAGCAGCTGGTCGGGAGACCCGGTCATCTGATGCACTGGTACACAAACATGACTTCAAAACCCCTCATCGTCATCGTTGGCCCCACCGCCGTCGGCAAGACCTCCGCCGCCATCCGCTTGGCTGAGGACTTCGCCGGCGAAATTGTATCGGCCGACTCGCGCCAGGTCTACCGCGGGATGGATATCGGGACGGCCAAGCCCACCGCTGAGGGGCTGGCGCGCGCCCCCCATCACCTCATCGACATCGTCGATCCTGACGAAGAATACCACGTGGCGCAGTTTCAGCGGGCCGCCTACACCGCCATTGACGACATCCACGCGCGGGGTAAGGTGCCGTTCTTGGTGGGTGGCACGGGGCAATACGTCTGTGCTGTCGTCGAGGGCTGGCAGATTCCACCCGTGCCGCCCCAGCCGGACTTCCGCGCGCGGCTCCAGGCTGAGGCAGAAGAGCACGGTCCTGAGCCCCTGCACCGCTGGCTGGCCGAGGTCGATCCGGAAGCTGCCGAGCGCATTCACCCCAACAACGTGCGGCGCGTCATCCGCGCCCTGGAGGTGTACGAGGTGACGCGCCGGCCCATCTCGGACTGGCAGGGGAAAGAGCCGCCGCCCTACCGCATCCTCCAGATCGGCTTGACGATGGAGCGTGAGGTGTTGTACCAACGCACCGACGAGCGGGTGGGGCGGATGATGGCTGAGGGGCTGGTGGACGAGGTTCGGAGCCTGCTGGCGGCGGGCTACACCTTCGAGTTGCCGGCCATGTCCAGCCTGGGCTATGGCGAATTTGAGGCGTACTTCGCCGGTGAGGCGTCACTGGACGAAGTCGTGCAGGACATCAAGCACGAAACTCACCGCTTCGTGCGTCAGCAATACAACTGGTTTTCTGCTGACGACTCAGATATCCACTGGTTTGACGTTACGCAAGATTCAGACGACGATATCCGGGCTCTAGTGGCTGACTTCCTGGGGAAGCGATGATTGTCACGCGCCCGTTGGTGCCGTCTACGCGCACGCGCTGGCCCGTGCTAAGGCGTTTCGTCGCGTTGTTGACGCCGACGACGGCCGGCAGTCCGTATTCCCGCGCCACAATGGATCCGTGGGTCATCATCCCGCCCATCTCCATTATCAAGCCGGCTGCGGTCAGGAACAGCGGCGTCCAGCCAGGGTCTGTGGCGGGGCAGACCAAGACTTCGCCCGGCTGTAGGCCGGCGTTCTGTGGGTTCAGCACGACGCGTACCGGGCCTTCCACGACACCAGGGCTCACTGCGCTGCCGACCAGGCGACCACCGCGGGCATCGCCGGTTTCGTCCACAATCCCCTCGTAGAAGGCGTCGCCGTCGCTGGTGATGACGCGCGGTACGCGTGACCGGCGGAGTTCTTGCTGGTACCTTTCTCGGTTGGCGGCGATGATTTCGCGCAGCGCTCTAGCTTCCAAGTTCCCCTCGGCATACGCTTTCAACCGACTCAGGTCAGCGAAGAAGACATCGTCCGGCGTTTCCAGGACGCCGGCCTCGACTAGCTTGTCGCCCTCGTCTAACAGTCGTTGGCGCAGGAGTCCCATCGTCCGGATAGCGGTGAACTTCGGCATCTCGCGTAGGCCGGCCAGCGCCCGCAGGCGCTTGTAGATGAATTCCAGGATTCTGGCCTTCAGTTCTCCCAACGGTTGCTCTCGTAGCCGGCTCTGGAGTTCGCGCAGCATCTCTTCAGCCGATTGCGCACTGCGGCGGAACACGGCTTCGGGGGACTGGGACGGGTCCTCCAGGCGGAGATAGCCTTGCAGCGCCTCGAAGAGCGGTGCTGGTTGATTTCTCCACCTTGGGCGTCCGATGTCGATTTCGGCGACACCCCGGCTGCCGTAGCGTTCCAAGAAGGCCGACATGCCTTCCTGCGCCGGCGCCGGCAGAATGCCCTGCTGGAATGCCGTTTCCAAGACCGCCGGGGGTTGGCTAACGACTATGTTGTAGCTGGCCCGATCGTCCCGAATGCGCTCGGCCAGTCGCCACAGCTCCAGGTCCATTTCGGTGGTGGGATTGTGCAGCAGGCCGCGTGTCAGTTCCAGGCCGGCGCTTTCGTCGTCCAGCCACCGTCTGCTCAAGATTCGAGCGAGCATCATCGCGTCGACGCCAACGACGACGTGTGCCAACATGTCGTGCGCCAGGTCTCGTAGGGCGCGCGCGGTCGTCTGTTCTGTTACCTGCGCAAATGTTGCCAGGTCTGGGGCCGCCGTGATCCGGTGACGTGTGTCAGCCAGGTAGCCATCGATCCAGCGTAGTATCTGCGTTCTGGCACGGTCGGGATTGCGTACCGTGCGCGCAATGCGCGGCAGGAGACTGGCGATCCCGCCAGCCAAATGCTTCACTTGCGTGCTGTCCAGCGTTGTGCGCGAGATCGGAAGAGCACCGTCAGCCAGTTGTCGGAACGCCGGCAGCATGGCCGGCTCGATCAGTCCGGCGACGCCGAGAAGCACTCTGCGGCTGCGTGGGCCGGCGAGTGCGCTCGTGATGTCGATGAAGATGCGGCCGGCAGCCAGTTTTGTGGGTTGACTTTCAGGGTCACGGCGCGCTGGTGGGGTGATGCCGTCGATAGCGCCTGTGAGGACGCGGCGGAACACGTCGGCGCCGAGGGGAGTGAACGGGGCCAGCATGCCCTGCACAGCGGCCAGGCTGAAGTAGACGGCAAAGTGGTCCGGAGCCGGCTCCGCGAGCGGGAAGAGATTCGTAATGGGGCGGCTTTGGAGGAGGTGGAGGCCCTCTTCCGAAGAGAGCAGACGGGGGTGCGGGGGTGGTAAGTCTATGTTTCCTCTGGCCCTCTGCTCCTTCGCCCCTCCGCGCACGTGCTCTCCGTTCCACGCCCACTCGATATCCTGCGGGGCGGCGAAGAGCTCTTCGACAGCCTGTCCCATTTGTGCAAGTTTGCGGATGACCTCGTCAGGCAGGGCCTGGATGCTGGAGGTGTTTTCCTCTGTGGTCTCGGTACCGCCGCCGGCCGTCGAGCGGATGGCGATGGCCTTCTCGCCCAGCCGGCGCTCGACGATTGCGCCGCTGCGCCGGTCGTAGACGTAGTGGTCTGGCTCGACTTGTCCGCTCACCAGGGCCTCGCCCAGTCCCAGAGTGGCGTCGATCACGGTCCGATGGCGGTATTCGGTGACGGGGTCGGCGGTGAAGAGTACGCCGCTGGCAGTGGCCGGCGCCATAGCTTGCACCACGACGGCCAGCGCGACGTCATCCGGCAGGATGTCGTTGCGCGCCCGGTAGCCGATGGCGCGGGCGGTCCACAGACTGCCCCAGCAGCGCCGCACGGCGTCCAGTAGCGCTTCGTCGCCGACGATGTTGAGGTAGGTGTCTTGCTGGCCGGCGAAGCTGGCCTCGGGCAGGTCTTCGGCGGTGGCGGAGGAGCGAACGGCGACGCTAATTGTGAATNGTGAATTTTCAATGCTTAATTGTGAATTGTTGTTCAGTTGGGAGAGATCGCGGTAGGCGGTGCGGATGGCGTCCGCGACATCCTCGGGGATCTGGCCTTGTTCGAAGAGGTTTCGGATGGTGTGGGAGGTTTCTTCGAGGGCGTCGGGGTTGTCGGTTTCGACGCTGCGGGCGAGTTTGAGGATGTGCGGTTGTAGTTTGTTGGCGTTGACGGATGCCCGGTAGGCTGTCGTGGTGATCAGAAAGCCAGGCGGGACAGGGAAGCCGGCTTGGCTCATGCGCGCCAGGTTGGCTCCTTTGCCGCCGGCGTTGTCGATGGTGGCCTCAATAGCGTCAAGTGGAAGCGTCAATGCGGTGTCGTCAGGCATGTGCGTCCCTGTTTCTATCAGTTACAGATCGTATCGAAGCGACGTCCTGAGTTCATCGAAGGGGGTGCGGCTTGTTCGAAGAACCGTCGCAAACCCGCACCCTTCGATACGGTCTCCACTTCGTTTCGACCTACTCAGGATGCTAGTCCTGATACCTCCTGAACGGTTACAATCCGTTATCATATGTGCTGCACCGAGTAAGCGTTCACCTGGGGCAAAGAAACCAGGTTTTTCCCGCCAGAGAAATCACTCTGGCCCCAGAAAAGCATCTGGATTGAAGTCCCCCTGGTCTGACAAGCGCCAAAAAACCTGGTTTCTGACCTACTCCCTGAACGCTTACCTGCACCGATTGCCTGCACCGATTGCCTGACTAATTCTTGAAACTTCATCAACGGGTTTCGCAGCAATTCGTTGCTCGTTGCAGGCCGGCCTGAGCAGTTACGACTTAGGTTTCCAGATCGAACAGGAGGTCCACTAATTCGTCGCTGAGGCTTTCCACTGTTTCTTCGTCGTGTGCTTGGGCAGCGTGGCGGATGCGGCCCACGAGGTCTTTGACAGCTTGGACGTCTTCCGGCGATGGCTCGCCGTCGAGCACTCGCTCGGCGCGCCGTATCACGGCTGCTGTGGTCTCGTCCAGCACAATCTCTTCCTCGGCGCCATCTGTTGCAGTGACCCGCTCTCGAGCGTGAGCGATCTCTTCGGCGCTGAGCCGGCGCCGCGACGCCTCGACGGTGATGCCCGTCTCTTTGCCCGTACGACGGTCCGTCGCCTGGACGTGGAGAATACCGTTGACGTCGAAGCTGAATTTTACGGTTACGTCCGGGCGCTCTCCGGGACGCTCTGACTCTAACTCCTCAATCATGAAGTCTCCCAGCAATGCGTTGTTGGATGCGACAGGGTCTTCGCCCTGGTAGACCTCGAGGTGAATTTTATCCTGGTCAGGGAAGAGGGTCGAATACACCTCGGCTTTTGTGGTGGGGATAGTCGTGTTGCGATGGATCAGCACTGAATACTGGTCGTCGATGACGCGACCGCTGTAGCTGAAGTAGGCCGTCTCGATGCCGAGGGAATGCGGCGTCACGTCGACCAGAATGGCGTTGATGTCCTCGCCGGCGACGATGCCGGCCTGCACACTGGCTCCCAGAGCTACCGCCTCATCTGGGTTGATTTCCAGGTAGGGGTCCTGGTCCATGCGCTCTGTCACCAAATTGTACACAAAGGGAATCCGGATGGATCCCCCCACCAGGAGCACTTTGTCGATGTCGTCCGACGATATTTCGGCATCTGCAAGGGCGCGGTCGATGTGTCCCAGCGTACCCTCCACCAGCTCCCGGATGAGGTCGACAAACTCTTGGCGCGCGACCTCGCGTCTCAGATGCAGTGGCTTATCGTCTTTTTCGGCTAGATATTCGAGGCGCACCCAGGCAAAAGGCTGGTCTGAGAGCTCGATCTTGCATTCTTCGGCCGCCCGAACCAATCGTGCCCAGGCGCGGCGATCCTGGCGCAGATCGATGTTGTGTTCGTGTTCAAACTCGTCGGCCAGCATTTCGGCCAGACGTTCGTCGAAGTCGTCGCCGCCCAACTGATTGTCGCCGGCTGTGGCCAGCACCTCCACGATCCCGTAGTGCAGCTCGATGATGGAGACGTCGAAGGTGCCACCGCCCAGGTCATAGACCATGACCTTCAGATCCTCTTCGCGATCCAGACCGTAGGCGAGCGCTGCGGCTGTAGGCTCGTTGATGATGCGGACTACCTCGAGCCCGGCGATTTCACCTGCGTCCTTGGTGGCCTGGCGTTGGGCATCGTTGAAGTAGGCCGGCACAGTGATGACGGCCTTTTCAACCGGCTGACCCAGATTACTCTCGGCGACGGTCTTCAAGTCACGCAGAATGAAGGCCGAGATTTCCTGAGGGGTATAGGTCTTGCCGGCCATCTCCACACGCTCGTCGCTGCCCATCTTGCGCTTGATGGAGCGCACTGTCCGCTCCGGAGTAACGATGAACTGATTGCGGGCCGGCGTGCCGACGATGAGTTCATCTTCGGGCGAAATGCCGACTACCGAGGGAACAATGCGTTGATCGCCCTTGGGCAAGATGGTGGGCGTGCCGTTCTTGATTGTGGCCACGGCTGAATACGTCGTACCTAGGTCGATACCCATAATCTTCTCAGTCATTTCTTCTTATCTGTACCTCTCTTCTTAGTTGTACCTCTTGTTTTGATATGGGTGTGTTCAAGGGGCAGTCATTTACTTGCAGTTCCCTTACCCAGGGAATGTTTAGGGGCCGAATCCGTCTCGAATCCGCTTGTGATAGTTAGCGTTCAGCCACCCTTGCGAAGGTTAGGAGGAGCCTTGGCAAGAGGCCGATTTTCGACTGGCGAGGGGCACCTCAACCCGAATGCGATTGGCAAACCTTCGCAAGGGTCCCCACTACCTGAACGGTTACGTTAAGAAAGCCTATTACATCACGGACAGAAGGAAACACGGACGGATTTGGTCAGTTTTGACTATCAAGATTGGTAATAGAGCAGGTAGGCTTACTGAGTTTGATAGTCAAAACTGATGAGAAAAACACTGATTTGTCCGTGTTTCTTTCCGTCCATGATGACAAAGCCTGTGCTGAGCGGCTCGACTTTGTTGAGCGGCTCAACTTTGTTGAGCGGCTCAACCTTGTTGAGCATAGCCGAAGTAACGGAGCCGACCTGCCTGTGCGGGGCACGCAGACAGGCTTTCTCGACGCAAAGTAGTACATTCAGGTCCCCTAACCATTCCATGTTACCCTTCTTGGCGTGAGCGACGTCGTTCTTCGAAGCGCGCAATCATCTCTTCGACTTCTGGATCAACAGGTTCTTGGTCGTCTTCACTGTCGGCAGTGGGGGGCTTTTCCTTCACATCTTCGGCTACTTCACCTTCGTCCGTGTAGAGGCGTTCGGGTTCTACCCCAGCCGCTCTCTTCTGCTCTCGTTTCACTTCCGGCTCTCCCTCTACTGGCTCCTGGGGCTCCGGTGATTTTTCTTCCGGCTTCCAGGTTTCCTTCGGTTCTTCCTCCGGCTCCTGTGGTATCTCTGATCCTACTTCTAGCTTCCAGGGCTCTTCTAGTTCTTCCGGCCGTTGTGGTTCCTCTGCCCCTTCTGGCTCTTCCAGTTTCTGTGGTCCGTCTGCTCCCACTTCCCATTTCTCTTGCGGGCCCCAGGCTCTAACGGCTGGCTCCATTTCAGCCTCCTCCGGCTCTTCCGCGACGCTGTCGCGGTTGACAACAACTTCCGCATACCGCAGCACCTGGTCTCCCAGGCGGTAGCCGGCACGCTGTTCCTCGACGACAGTGCCCGCTGGCACCTCGAAGCGCTCGACGGCCTCAATGGCAACGTGAAGGTGCGGGTCGAACGGCTTTCCTTCGGCTCGGATGTGTTGAATGCCTTCGGATTTGAGCAGCGTTAGGAATCGTTCCCGCACCAAGTCCAGGCCATCTAGCCAGGCGCTCACAGCTTGCGTATCCCTGGTGGGTGCTGGCGGTAAGTCGCGCAGCCCAAAGGCGTAGCCCAGGCGCGTCAGGAAATCCGGCTGGGGGACAGAGGGGGGCCGGCTTCGTTCCAGAAATGCTCGACCGCTCTCGAGTGCTGATTCCAGCCCGTCAAGCGCCGGGAACAGATCGATGGTCATCGCCACGCGCGCCTCACGTCGCGCTGTCTCCGACGCCTCGCGCTGCTCCTGCCAGGCTCGCTCCGCCGCTTCTTGTTTGCGGGCGGCCAAATCCTGGAGAGTGCCCAAAGCCGACTGCAGCCGTTCCTGTTGGCTTTCGGCCAGGCTGTTGGACTTGAACTGGGTGCGGCTGAGCTTGCGGATGTTCTTTTCTAACTCCGTCAGTTCATCGCGGTTTTGCTCAGCCCAAGTGGTCAACTCCGCCAGACGTTGGTCGAGCGGGCCAGCCCAATTGGCCACATCAGGTAGATGTTGGAGGAGAGTTTCCAACTGTTCATTCCCAAACGACGACCGTTGATCTAGCCGCTCCAGTTGCCTCTGTAGCGCCTCGGTTTGATGCATCAAGTGTGTGATCTGTTGGTGGAGTCCGTCCACTTGTGTTTCTGGGTGCTCTGGGTCGGCAGGTAACGTCTCTTCCACAGCATCCCGGTCGATTTTGGGAGAGACCTCGGGATATTGCTGCGGCTCCGTCTGTTGTTTACGCTCAGGTCGTTCCTGGTTTCGTCTAAAGAGCCAATCAAACATGGTTAGTTTACGATTCTCGCAATTGAGAAATGCGGAAAAGATGGGGTGTGGGGGCGGCGGCCCCCACCGACCCCATCTTTTCCGGTCTATTCTTGTGCAGGCACGAAGTGCCTGAGTAGTCACCTTATGATCATTCAGTCTATTGAGTTTGTTTATCGTTCAGCGAGAGCCACCCGATTTCATCGGCCAGTGTCAGGACGTCCTCGCGATGCACGCTCAAGTCGAACGACGGCATGCGGCGATTCGGCGTCGGGGGGGGCGGCTGAAGTAGAAACATATCTGTCTGAGCGCGTCGCTCAGGTGTGCGTAGTTTCTCGTAGGCAGCGCGGATGCGCTTGAATTCCTCAGGGTCAGTTTCGGGCGGGTGAGCGCGCACCAGCTCGAAGTAGACGCGCTTGATTGTGTCCTGGTCCACATCGCGCGGAATATCTAGGATAGCGTATGGGTCCTCAATTACACCTGACATAGCCTCTTACCTAAACAGTCGCTCCAAGATACTGCCAGGCCCGGAGGGACCGAACAGGCCAAGGGGACCGGCGAAAATCAGTTCCTTGAAAGCCTCAATTTTAGCGAGGAGACCGCTCTCACCCGCTTTGCGGGCTTTGTGCCGCGCCTTGCCCAGCAGGCGGTCGGCTTTGTCGAAATTACCCCTTTCAAGCACCGCCACAAGACTGTCGATCAACTCCTTGGCCCCTGAGTTGGGGGCTTCTCGCTCGATTCTCTCCCGGTATTTCCGTTCCAATTCGGTTCTGCCTTCGTCGGCGCCGTGCAGCGTCATTATGATGTCCACCAGGATCTCGGCGCGCGTTTCCGATACCCACGGTTCGCCAGCCAGGGCCAATGCCTCTTCGAAAAACGCTTCTACCCACACTGTTCCGAGTTCACACCCCAGGGCTCGCTCTCCCTGGTCAACCCAGAACCGGGGCAGAACATGAGTCAGACTACTCTGGATTCTGGGCAACAGGCGTTCGGCCTCTGTTTCATCCATGTGCAGGAATTCGTGTAGCACATAGCCGGCTACGCTAGCGCGGTCGGGCTCCAGTTCATACGCGGTCCAGAAATGTTCGCGAGCTTGCTCTTCGTTTCCTTGGCGCCGTTCGGCTACACCCAGGCGCGCGTGCAGCCAGGCATAGTCAGGCAGATGCTCCAACCCCTGCCGGAACTGCTCGGCCGCTAGGCTATATCTCCCCCAGTCCATGTGCCGGGTGCCTTGCTCGATGAAATAGTCAGCCAGCGCTTCGCGGGCTTCTTCGTGCTTGGGGTCTAGCTCAAGGACACGATCGAGTGCCTGAACGGCTCTGTCGCCGTAGCGCCACGACCGCCATTCGTCGTTGCGATATAGCTGGCCTAGGCGTACCAATGCTTTGACGTCGTCGGCGTCTCGCTCTAGAATGCGGTTGAGTTCGTTTTCTGCGGCTTCGAACTGGCTGTTGGCTATCAGGGCTATGCTGAGTTCGTGCCGTATCTCAAGGTCGTCGGGGGTGTATTTCAGAGCATTCTGATGACAGGTGATCGCCTCCGACGGAATGTTTGCCCGCTGGTAGCACTCGGCGGTGTGATGCCATACGCCGGCGACCTGATTGTCGTCCAGGTAATCGGGGTGGTCGTCCTTGCGAGGCCGGCGACGAATCACGTCGCGCCATGCCTCAGCTGCGCCTTTCCAGTCCTCTCGTTGTTCGCGTGCCAGGGCCAGGTTCTGGGCCAGATAGCGGTTGCTGTCATAGCCTTCGGCCTGGCGCCAGCGGTCGGCGGCTGTCTCCCAATCGTCGGTTCGCGCGGCTTCGTAGCCCAGGTGAAAGTAAGCCAGACTCACAGTTTCAGCCAGAATGCGGTCGTCGATTTCTTGTAGGGCCGGCTCTCCTACATCGATCACGCCTTGCCAATCTTCGGTTGCGGCCCGCTGGATGGCCTGAGCGCGCGAAAGGTAGCTGAAGTTATCGTTCAACCATGGAGGTGTGTAGCCGACTTCTTGGGCGTCGGCTAGCGCTTGCCAGGCGGTATCCAGGTCGCCGGCCCGTAGAGCGGACACACCGAGGTAATAGCGAGCGGCGCCAGGCGCTTGGGTTCCATTCCATGCCGAGAGTGCACTCTCCATAGATTCAATCGGTGCTGCTTCCACGTCGGCCTGCATCTCAAGCAGAGCCTCCCACAGCGGCTGGCTGCTGTCCAGGACTGGCTCGGCTAGTTGATTCGATTTCGCATGGCCGGTGAGGAGGTTTTGGACGGCGTCAAGAGTATTCTGTTCCGCCGGCGTAAGTTCAACGGATGGGAGCGATTGGTCAGCCTTTAGGGCCGTCACGGCCCACAGAAACCTCGCGGGCGTTTCCGCTGAATCTTTGCTGGCGGTTTCATACTGGTGGATGGCGCTGTCGAGTTGGCCGTCTCGTATTAGAGCACGAGCGAACTGTAGACGATACCGTGTTTTCTGCGGCGCCAGCAAGACGGCAAATTCGAGGTCATCAAGGCTTGCCTGGTCGGTGTATTCGGGATCTGAGCCGCGCTCATAGAAAATTTCAGCCGAAAGCGAGTCACAGCGCTGCGCCTCCTGGTCTGATCGGGCTAGCTTCTCTGCCTGATCGACTAGTTCCAGGGCGACGTCGTATTGAGATTTCTCCAATGACCGACAGGCCTCTTGGAGCAGGATGCTGAAGACCTTGGCTCGGTCCGGCCGGCGCCCACCAAATTTGCGCTGTATGATCTGCAGGGCATGGGGGGGGATTCCAGCACCGCCCCGCGCTTGCTTTTTTCGCTTTTTTCGCTTGGTCATGAGATCATCATTCTTGATCGACGTTCAACAGAAAGCACAACAAGTAATTATCTCATAGACTTGTAGTTTAGTCAAAAACGCGGTGCGCCGTTGCGGGGACATCGGTCAGGAGACCTCGTCCAGCGACTGTGATGTTGGACGAGGTCTCCCGACCGATGTCCCCCGGCTGTCTAGCGCCCCGTGAGCGGCAGGAACACGCGACGATTTACCAAATCGTCCTACATGTCCCCCCCATATATTGAGAAGACACTCGCACTAGACGTCAGCTCGTTTGCGCCAGTAGCGTGCCAACCCCTGCCAGCTCTGGTCGATGGGCGTCGCGAGTTCGTAGCTCTCCTTGACCTCGTCCTCGACATTCGCAGCATCCAATTCTGCCTCGGCCACCGTCCGCAACTGGTTGATTTGGACAGACTCGCTCTCGCCGTCTTCCAATCCTTCGCGCGCGACTTGCGCCCAGCGGGTCAAACGCTCACGGAAGCTTTCGATATGTACCTCGGGCTTCAGCCCCGGGCCGAAGTGAGTGAGCAGCAGCTGGCTCGGATCGAGTTCAAGCAGGGTGTCAAGGCTGTCGTGCCACGCTTCCAGGTCGATATCGGGCGGTGGAGTCGCCGGCCGCGCGTAGTTGGTATCGGGAAAACGGACGCCGGTTACGTCGCCCACGAATGCGGCCGCGCTCGCCGGGTCGAAGTAGGTGACGTGATGCGAGGCATGGCCGGGTGTGTCGTACACGTGCAGCATTCGCCGGCCAAGGTTGAGGGTTTCGCCGCCACTCAACGCCGTGACGTTGCTCTCCGGCACCGGCCGGATCTCACCCCACAGCCGGTCCATGTCGTCACCGTACAACCGGGTCGCGCTGCGGATCAGTCGCTCGGGATCAATCACGTGCGGCGCGCCGACTTGGTGGACGTAGACACGCAGGTGCGGATAGCGCGTAACCAGCGTGCCTGTGGCGCCGGCGTGGTCCAGGTGGATGTGGGTCAGCAACAGCGCGCGAATGTCGTCGAAGCTGAGCCCGTCGGCTGCGAGGCCAGCTTCCAGGCCGGCGATGGTCGTGGACGGACCCGGATCCACCAGCGCCGGCTCGTCGCCCAGCAGTACGTACGTGCCGATCAAGTGAGGGAGTCCCAGAAACTGATCGTCGATCAGGCGGATGTCGGGGTGGATGTCTTCAGGAAGAGTCAGTTCTGTGGTCATTCTCCAGTCATTCTCCAGTCATTCTCCCAACTCCGATAGGACAAGGGCCACTGCACCCAGGAGCCCGACATCGTCGCCCAGGGTGGCCGGCACGATCTCGACGCCTTCGTAAACGTTCGACATTAGGCGATCGTTCACCGTCTCGCGGATTGGCTCAAAGAGGAGAGCGCCGGCTTGGCTGACGCCGCCCCCGATAGCAATGCGCTCGGGCTCGACTATGTGGATAACGTTGGTTAGGCCCACGCCGATGTAGAAGGCTGCCCGACGCAGAATCTTGAGCGCGAGCTCATCGCCTTGCGTCGCCGCTTGAGCCACAATCTTGGCCGTCACGCCCTCGATGGCGCCGGCCATGTCCATCATCATGGAGCCAGTGCCGGTGCGCAGCGTCTGGCGGGCATCGCGCGCAATGGACGGCCCCGAAGCGAAGGCTTCCAGGTGCCCGGGTTGGCCGCAGCCGCACATCGGGCCATCGGGATCCAGCGTCTGGTGACCGATCTCGCCGGCAAAACCGCGCGCCCCGGTGATCAACTGGCTGCCGCTGACGATCCCGCCGCCGATGCCGGTACTGACCGTGATGTACACCAGATCATCCACGTCGGCGCCGGCTCCGAAGCGAAACTCCCCGAGCGCTGCCACGTTTGCGTCGTTGCCGACGAAGGCCGGCCGGTCAAACGCAGCCTCAATCCGGTCCGCGAGGGAGATGGCCTTCCAACCAGGCAGGTTGGGTGGGTCGTATAGCGTCCCGGTCGTCGGATCGACGGGTCCAGGTGTCCCGATACCGATGCCCATCACCCGATCCGTGCCGGCATCAGGCAGTACCTCCTCGATTATCTCGATGATTCGCTCGATCACAGCTTCAGGGCCCTCTTTAGCGTGGGTGAGCTGCTGCGCGCGCCTAATCTTGTTGCCACTCTTGTCCGTCAGGACAGCCCGAATCTGCGTGCCACCCAAATCGACGCCTACGATTCGATCCTTCACACCTCATCCTCCCCTCGTTCACCGAGCAACATGATGTCGTCCTCGTGTCTTCTCAATATATGGGGGGCATGTAGGACGATTTGGTAAATCGTCAGGTCGAAATACCATTTCGACCTACAGAGTCCCGAAATATTGAGATGATGTCGTCCTCCTCCTCCTCCTCCTCCTCCTCCTCCGTTGGCGTGTTCGTGCTGAAACAGCGCATCGACGTTCACTGGCTTGGCGTTATTCTACCAAACATCCCCCGCGTCTGCAACTCCGCCGGTTGTCAAGTCGATTGTTTGCTTGCCGGCGGGGCTTCTAGTAAAATATGGACGCCTCACCTGACTCAGGGACTCGGAGAAATAATTATCCCAACCTGCTCCCGCTGGATTTGGCAATCCAGGCCGAGCGAAATGGGGCATTTTATTTCTTCCACGTCCCTATCTGAAAGCCGGCGACGTCTACGAAGTTGAATTCGTGACCAGCGCCGGCGACACAATTGCCATCCTGACGCTGGAGAAGGGTGATGTTCGGCCGCTAGCCGTATGAGAGGCGGAGGTAATTATGTCTGAAAAAACTGCTATCAAGACTCAAGGGTTGATCAAATCCTATGGCCAGGTTCAGGCCCTGCGAGGGCTTGATCTGGAGGTAGTGCGCAGAGAAATTTTCGGCTTTCTTGGCCCCAACGGGGCGGGCAAGACGACGACCATCCGCTGCATGTTGGATATGATTCGACCCCAGGGCGGCACGATCCGCGTGCTGGGTCTCGACCCCCAGGCCGATCCCGTGGCCGTGCGCGCCCGCACCGGCTACCTGCCCGGCGAGCTGCAACTGGACCCGAATATGACGGTCGAAAGCGCGCTGCGCTATTTCAACGCCCTGCGTGGAAACAACGTGGATTGGGGATTCGTGCGCCAGCTCACCGATCGTCTCGACCTCCCTCTCAAGCCCCCGATCAAGAATCTCTCGCATGGCAACAAACAAAAGATCGGTATTGTGCAGGCCCTGATGCACCGCCCCCAATTGCTTCTGTTGGATGAGCCCACGCTCGGTCTGGATCCGCTGATGCAGCGCGAAGTGCTGCGCCTGATCACCGAGGCAAAGGCGGACGGCGCCACCATCTTCTTCTCTTCCCACATCATGAGCGAGGTAGAGGCGGTGGCGGAGCGCGTGGCCATCATCCGAAAGGGTGAGATCGTGGAGGTGGCCGAGCCTGCCGCTCTGATTGACCGCGCCCTGCGCCGCGCCAATGTTCGCTTTAAGCAGCCGGTGGATATCGGCCCACTGGCGAACGTGCCTGGCGTGACGGTGCTATCGCAGGACGGCGGAAAACGGGAGGACTTCCCGCGTTATGGCACGAGCGTGTCGCTGCAGAGCGTGTCGCTGCAAAGCGTGTCGCTGCAAGTGGAAGGGGAGATGGACGGTCTCATCAAGGCCCTGGCTGCCTTCCCGGTGAGCGACTTTAAGACCGAACGCCCCTCACTAGAGGAGGTCTTCTTGGCTTACTATGGAGACGATCAAAAGGAGGTCAAGTAAAATGATGGCGATTTTCCGCCATACACTGCGTCGTTTCCGAGGCCAAATTCTCGGTTGGGGCATCGCCCTCGCCCTGCTGGCCGTGTTGCTCATTTCGATGTACGATTCGTTCGCCGCGGAGCAAGAGCAGCTTGAAGAACTGCTAGAGATCTATCCGTCCGAGATCTCCGCGTTCATGGGCGATATTAGCACCTTGGCCACGCCGGAAGGATGGGTCTCCCTAGAATTCTTCTCCTACATGCCGCTCGTCCTGGGCATTTTCGGAGTGCTGGTGGGCAGCGGTCTGCTGGTAAGCGACGAGGAGAGCGGTACATTGGATCTGATAATGGCCCATCCCGTGAGCCGCAGGGCGCTTTTCATGGGCCGACTGCTGGCCTTTGTCACTGCTACCGTGGCCATCCTGGTCATAACCTGGCTGGGCTTTATCGTGTCCATGAATTGGTCTTCGATAGACATCGGCTGGGGCAGAATGTGGCTGCCTTTGCTATCGCTGCTGGCAGAGCTGCTACTCTTTGGCACGCTGGCGCTGTTCCTCAGCATGCAGCTCCCATCGCGTCGCCTGGCAGCGACGACGGCCGGCCTGCTGCTGGTGGCCAGCTTCTTCATCACCGGCCTGGCAGAGCTCGACGAGGGCCTGGAGCCCATCGCCAGGCTGTCTCCTCTCAATTACTATCAGGCTCAGGATGCCTTCCAAGGGCTGAATGGCGCCTGGCTCGCCGGTCTGCTCGCCGTAGCGGTGGTTTTCGCCGCCCTGGCCTGGTGGCGCTTCCAGCGGCGCGACATCCGCGTGGGCGGGGAAGGGGGCTGGCGGCTGCCACGGCTGCCACGGCTGCCACGGCTGCCACGGCTACCACGGCTGCCACGGCTACCTTTTCGGCGCGGCGCCGGCGCTGGGCGGAGAGAGGATATTACAATGCAGCGTATCGGGCGACTCTGGCAATCCGGGCGGACAGGCAAAATCATCGTTGGCGGCAGCAGCCTGATCGTACTGCTTCTGGCCTGTGGAATCTTCGGCGTGCTCTTCAGCGAGAGCACAGAACAGGAACCCGAGTCAGAAACGCCCCCGGTTGTTGCAAAGACCGGAGCGACAACAACACCCGCGTTAACCAGCACTCCCAATCCAACATACACGACAGTCCCAACCTCGATAGAAATCACAGCGAAGAGCGAGCCCACCAACACCCCACAACCAACTCACACGTCGGCGCCCACTCATACACCCTCGCCAACCAGCATACCGAGACGGGCCGAGGCGCCAACGCCATTTCCGGTAGTGGGTCTTGATGAGGAAGTGCAGACGGATACCGTCATCTTGACCTTTGCGGAAGCCAGGCAGACAGCATTCTTGCCGGGGCGGGATCGGGTGCTGAGGCCAGCCGGCCAGTGGATTATTGCCTAAGATCGGA
>JAANWY010000062.1 GCA_018263655.1 Anaerolineales bacterium
TCAACTTTTATAACCCCGCAGAATCGCCGAAATCAGCCGTTTTGCAGCCGAAACCGCCCAATTTCGGGGACAGGTTGTCCCTAACTCAAAACGCTCTCTATGCTGGACGAGGTCTCCCGATGTATGCTGGACGAGGTCTCCCGACCGATGTCCCTTGCGGGCGGTCAGGAGACCTTGCCGAGCGTGTGTTGATTGTTGATTGCTGGGTGTTGGCGTAGTCACTAAAGTTCATCGCCGGCGGCGCAGGGCTTGATCGATGCGGCGCTGCGTGTCCCGTTTTGCAATAGCTTCCCGCTTGTCATATTGCCGCTTGCCTTTGGCCAGGGCGAGCTCGACTTTCGCCAGACCATCCCGCAGGTACATTCGCAGAGGCACTAGCGTGTAGCCCTTTGCTTCCACATTCCGCGTCAAGCGGTTGATCTGGTACTTGTGCAGCAGCAACTTGCGCTCACGACGGGGCTCGTGACCCATGTGGCCGGCCTGATCCCACGGCCCGATGTGCATATTGAGCAGCCACGCCTCTCCGTTGCGGATCACGCCGTAGGCGTCCCGCAGATTTACGCGGCCGGCGCGAATGGCTTTGATCTCGGAGCCCAACAACACCAAGCCAGCCTCATAGCTCTCCTCAATATGGTAGTCGTAGCGAGCTTTGCGGTTAACCGAAATCGTCTTTTCATAATCTGCTTCAGACACTTTTCGACACCTCGATTCAGCCTCGTCTCAAGGTTTCAACTGCAGGCGAAGCGCGCCATTATGGCCGAACATCAGCGACTTGACATAAAGAACGCGCAGATTTTCTGTCATAGCATGTGCTTCAACAAGCGGAAAGGGTGTAATATGAGTTAGCAATCTTGTCAATCCTCTCCGATTTGCTTCTGCAGCGCCTCGATCGCGCGCTCCAGTTGAACGTCCTCCTGGGCTTCAATCTGCTCCTCCGTCAACGTGACGACAATGTCTGGCAGGATACCGTGCCCGTGGATGTCGTCGCCATTTGGCGTAAGCCAGTGAGCGATTGTTACGTTGAGCTGTGATTGGTCACTCAGGTTGTAGACGTTCTGCACCGCGCCTTTGCCGAACGTTTCTTCGCCAACGAGCGTCCCTCGTCCCGTATCTTGAATGGCGCCGGCCAGGATTTCGGAAGCACTCGCACTCCCCTTGTTGACTAACACAACGAGGGGGATGTCGGGATCAGTCAGCAGACCGCCACGCTGAGCTCGGAATTTCTGCTCTCGTCCGTCGCTCCACTGTTCCGTGACAAGAACCGCTCGCCCGCCGACGAACTGACTGGTGACCTCGATGGCGCTGCGCAGGAAGCCGCCCGGGTTGTTGCGGATATCCAGGATGTAGGCCTCTGCGCCCTCGTCTTGCAAGTCCCGGATGGCATCTCTGAGTTCTTCGATGCTGCGCTCGCCAAACTCCACGAGCCGAAGATATCCGATCTCGGGCGCCTCTTCTAGGGTCCGATGAGTGACAGTGGGAACTTCGATTCGGCCGCGAGTAACCTCGAAGGCCCGGGGGCTCTTTTCTTCAGAGCGTAGCACAGTGATCTTCACCGTCGTCCCTCGTGGGCCACGTATCAGCAGTACGGCGTCGGTGAGACTCATGCCGGCGATATTCTGCCCATCGACTTCCAGAATGATATCGCCGGCTTTCAGGCCGGCCTCCATCGCTGGCTGGCCCTCCATGGGCGATACGATCACGAGTTGATCGTCCTCGTTCATTGATACGTACGCGCCAATACCTTCGAACTCGCCCTCGAGCCGGGTGCGCTGCACTTCGGCTGTTTCCGGATCGATCAGCAACGTGTTGGGATCGTTCAGTGTATCGAGTACGCCCCGGATGGCGCCGTACGTCATGTCCTGACTCTCAGGAGCCTTACCATAGAACTCGCGCTGGACAATCCTCCAGGCTTCCCAGAAGACATCAAAGCCATCGGGCCGGTCCTCAGCCGGCTGGCCGGTCTGGCCGATAGCCTGGGCGACGTCCGTGACGTCCATCTGTTGGTTCATCAGCCAGCTTGTACCAAAACCGGCCAGATACGCTGTGCCGGTCATGATTACAGAGACTACGCTAATAGCCAGAATACGAAGAATACCCCGCATGTTCATCCACTCCTACGCTTTACCAACATCGTCAATGCCTTACCTTACTTTGTAGTCAGTCCTGTGCGCCCCAAAACAAGCGTGCAGTGCCCGGACGCTCGAACTTGTTCGAGACAGAAACTGGATAGATTATGTCACGTTGCGGCCAGTGGTCCGCCCTAGATTTCCATAACATACATAGTGCGAAGTTCACTGCTGATCCCCTACTCACTGGCTAGCCCGTCAAAATACGGCTCAAAATAGCCCACGAGCCTGGTCGGCAGCTTGCCGTGAATCAGCGTGCCGTGCTCGTTGTAGTTCTCTTCCTCGACGCGCCCGCGCGTGTGGAACAAATTGACCATCTCGCCGGCACGATACGGGATCAGCACGTCAACCTCGACCATATCCTGTATCAGAACGCCTTCAATCTGCTCCAGTAGACCCTTCAGGCCAATCCCCCAAGTTGCAGAAATCAGGACGGCGTCCGGATACCGGTCCAACAGCAACTGGACGGGTTCTGATGCCTCGAAGGCGATGATCTTCTCGTTGTCGATCTCTAATCCGTAGTTTTTCTCGTCCAGCACTTTGTCGACCTTGTTCAGGGCTACGACCATGGGGCGCTCATTGGCTCCCAGTTCTTCGAGCACCATTTCGACTTCGTCCGCTTGCTCGAAAGCGTTGCTATGTGTTATGTCAACTATATGCAGTAGGATGTCTGATTCAGTGATCTCTTCTAGCGTAGCCCTAAACGCCGCCACAAGTTGCGTCGGCAGCTTGTGAATGAAACCGACAGTGTCGGTGAAGAGGCACGCTGTACCTCCAGGTAGCTCGAATCGCCGCGTTGTCGGATCCAGCGTGGCGAAGAGCTGATCGGCTACCGGGACGTCCGCCTCCGTCAACGAGTTGAGTAGCGTCGACTTGCCGGCATTAGTGTATCCGACGAGCGACACCGTGGGAATGCCGGCGCGCTTGCGCTGCTTGCGGTACATCTGCCGATGTTGCCGCACGGATTCGAGTTCGTCCTTCAATCTGGCGATCCGGCGCCCCACCTCCCGCCGGTCTACCTCGAGCTGCGTCTCGCCGGGACCGCGCACACCGACGCCACCCTGCGCCCCGCCGGCCCGTCCGCCGGCCTGCCGGGCCAGGTGAGTCCACATTCGTGTGAGCCGTGGCAGCCGGTATTCGAGTTGCGCTAGTTCGACCTGGAGCTGCCCCTCTTTCGTATGAGCGTGTTGGCCGAAAATGTCCAGAATCAGCGCTGTCCGATCGACAACCTTTATGTCGACCTCTTCTTCCAGATTGCGTTGCTGGCGAGGCGAAAGTTCATCGTCGAAGAGTAGCACGTTGAAATCCAGGTCGCGCTTGAACAGCTTCAGTTCCTTGACCTTGCCCGAGCCGATGTAGGTGGCCGGCGTCGGGCTATCAAGGCGTTGGATTTCTTGACCAACGACTTCGAGGCCGGCGGTGTTCGCCAAGCGCCCCAGCTCCTCCAGCGAATCCTCGATTCGCCAAGGGTTGTACTGGCGCTTCAGTTCTACGCCGACCAAAAACGCACGCTCCTGCGACAGATCAGAATCTAGCAGTTGCATAGCCTCCTTCAACTCGGTCTGGTCTCCTGGGTTGGCGTCGGCATGAGGATTTTCAGGATCGACAATCACATTACCATGTGATCATAATTGTACTCGTTCGTCAGGCTGCTGGCAAATACTAGACTGACGATGCTGATGAGTCTCCCTGACGGACAGCAGCCTGCGAATACTTGACGCCCTTCGCGTCATATGATATATTCGCCGTGGCTATTTGGGCACTTTGCGCCTACACAAGAATAGGCCTCACCCCATCGGCTGGGGTAGGCTCAGTGCTGCAAAGAGGAGAAACATACCATGTTGCAGAATGACAAAGATGTCGGGAAGTCGAAGCCCGGCCGGCCCCCTGGGGGTCTCGCCGGCCACAACCACTGGCTGTTGGCTAATTTGTCAACAGCCGGCCTCGTGGCCTTGTTGCTGACCCTCGGTCTTCTGATCATCCACGCCCGATCCGGCCCGAGCACCCCGCCACAGATCGCCCGCAAACTGGCGACACCGACAGAACGTGTCGGACCAGCAACAGCGACGCCGGAACCGACCCAGTCAGTGCCGGTAGAGACAACCACACAGCCGGCGCCGACCGGGCACTCCGGAAGGGCATTGCCGGTGGAACGCGGCCGGTTCTTCGCCGCCTCCGGC
>JAANWY010000063.1 GCA_018263655.1 Anaerolineales bacterium
CCGGGAAGTTGTTCCGGATCTGGCCGACGTCCCAGTTCACCACGTCGGGCGGGCCGGCCTCGGCGAGGGCGACGTATTGCTCGAGCGCCTCCACGAAGCCGGGGTTGTTGATGCGCGGCTCCATCGTATCGACGTCGAAGAAGTAGGACGGATCGTCCGGCGCCTTGGCGTAGGGCGCGGCCAAGCCCAGGAACGTCCAGTACGACTGTCCCCCGCGCCTGAAGGCCGTGCCGGCGCCGTAGATGGTCTCACCTTCAACGGTCTTGCCGTTGAAGAACTCGGCGATATCGTAGTACTGCTGCCAGGTCTTGGGCGGGACGGGCAAGTCGTACCCGTACTCGGCCTTGAAGTCCGCCTGGTACTCCGGGTCAGTGAGCAGGTCCCGGCGGAAATAGATCATGTGGGCGTCGCCGTCATACGGCAGCGCGAAGACCTGGCCGGCCCACGAAAGGATGCGATCGCGGTAGGTGGGGATCAGGTAATCGTAGCCCACCTGGTCTTGGACCTCCTGGGGAACGTCGAGGACGTAGCCTGGCCCCATGATGTCACCGGCCCAGTCAGCGGCGTAGATGATGATGTCAAACGGGCTGGCGTCGGTGAGGTAGCCGGCCCGGATCTTCTCGAAGAGTTCGCCGAAGGGAAAGGTCTGTACCTCGACCTCACCGCCCGTCTTCTCACCCCACTGCTGCCACATGTTCTGCACCGGGCCGGCGATCTGCGGGCCGGTCTGGGTCGCGACGACCAGCTTCACGCCTGAGCAGTCGACTTCCCCGATGCCATTGGGGAAGAGGTTGTCGAGGTCGGCTTGCACAGCCTCGACGTCAACTGGTTCGGCCGGCGCGGGAGCTTCAGTCGGAGCGGCAGCTTCGGGAGCCTCGGTCGGAGCGGGCGCTGCGGTTGGCGCAGCACATGCGACTATCGTAGACAAAACGAGGAGCAACGCTGCGATTGTCCAGAGTCTGTTTCTCACGGTTCTACCTCCTTATGAGTGACTTGTAAGTGAGTGGCCGTTCTGCTAAGGCTTGGATGATCACCGTCTTGCGTTCTGAGAGCGGATGATGCCTCCTTTCTGCATTCTTGCGTGGTTTACGTCGTGACCTGGATGGCTCCTTCAAGAGAGTGGGAGATGTTGGTGTGCCAAGTTGTGATCATGTCACAACGTCTTCCTCTTGGAATATACCACATTGCAGAGCGCTCGTCAAGACACTTGAGCTGGAGTTTACCCATAACCTGGATGTCAAATTGTGTCACTTGTGAAACGTACATACCTCGAACAAGTTCGAGCGTCCAGGAGGCTGAAACTTGTTTCAGGTCTTGGGGCCAACCTCACCTTTTGACAAAGGACCTATAGGGAAACACCAGACTTGAGGTTACTGAGCCCCATCTCGCTTCCGCGTGTATCTCTCGATGAAGCTGTAGGGCGAGGGCAGCGGGATGTGGCTGGCCTCGTCGAGCTGGGCCACATCATCACCGGAGAGCGCCCAGCCTACACAGCCGAGATTGTCTTCCAGTTGTTCCAGCGTGCGGGCGCCTAAGATGGGAGCGGTGACGCCGGCCTGTCGCAGCAACCAATTGAGCGCGACCTGAGCCGGCGTCTTGCCCCTCGCCTCGCTGACCTCATCCAGCGCATCAACGATCCGCCAGGTGCGCTCGCTCTCGCGCTGTTCGGGCTGGTCATCCCAGCGATCCGCTCGACCAACCCGGCTGCCAGGCGGTGCTGGTTCGTCGCGCTGGTACTTGCCCGTCAGCCAGCCGCCGGCCAGCGGTGACCAGGCGATCACACCGATCCCTTCGGACCGACACAGGGGCAACAGTTCCCACTCCGTGCTCCGCACCAACAGGCTGTACTCTGGCTGCAGGCAATCGAAGCGCGCCCAGCCGTGCATCTCGCTGAGCATGATGGCGCGGGTCAGTTGGGAGGGGGTGTAGTTTGATGCGCCGATGTAGCGCACCTTGCCGGCGCGCACCAGGTCATCCAACGCGCGCAGCGTCTCCTCCAGAGGTGTCGAGGCATCCCAGCAATGCATCTGGTACAGGTCCACGTAGTCGGTTTGCAGACGCCGAAGGCTAGCATCGATCTGCTCGAAGATGTGCTTGCGCGACAAACCGGCGTCGTTGGGGCCATCGCCGGCCGGGAAGAAGACTTTGCTGGCAATGACGAGCTGCGAGCGGTTGCCACGGCTCTTCAGCCAGTTGCCCAGCATTCTCTCCGACTCACCCTCATTGTAGATGTTGGAGGTGTCGAAGAAGTTGCCGCCGGCATCGACAAACCGATCGGCGATGGCGTGGGCCGATTCTTCATCAGCCCCCCAGCCGAAGGTCTGCGTGCCCATGCAAAGCTCCGAGACCTTGAGTCCGGTTCGCCCCATGAAACGATATTCCATGCTGTATCCTCCTCGACTACTTCTCCTCAGCCAAGCTTCAATCGGTTCGTAGTGACGACTTCAGACGACCGCCGCGAGTTCCAGCCGGCAAACGGCGCCGGCTTCCACTCACGGCTACGGTTTTCGCCACCCCATCGGGGTTCGAACCCCCGCCAGAGAGCTCGCAGAGCGGCGAAATTCGTAGCCAGGAGTGGAGCACCGCGCAACTCCTGGCGGGCTGATCTTACCCCTCGTGCAGTTGATCGTAGATAGGCACCAAGGCTTCATACGTCGCCTGAAAGATCGGGAACAAGCGCTCGTAGGCCTCCTGTGTGGCGGGATTCGGTTCGTGCCGATCTATAATTTCAATGAACTGATCTACCACATCGAAACTGTCGAACAGTCCTACCCCCACACCGCCGGCAATGGCCGCTCCCATCGAGGTCGCTTCCTCCAGAAAACGCGGGCGGAGAATGGGCCGGCGATAGATGTCGGCCATGAGCTGGCGCCAGAAGCGGCCCTGAGCGCCGCCGCCGATAGCGCGCACCTCGCTTATGTCAGCGCCGGCATCCAGGAACGTCTGCAGGATGATCTTGAGGTTAAAGGTGACGCCCTCCAAGGTAGCCCGGATGACATCCTCCCGAGTGTGCTTAGCCGTCAGACCGACGTAGGCGCCTCGCGCTCTAGGGTTCCAGTGGGGGCTGCGCTCCCCCAGAAGATAGGGTAGGAAAAGCAGGTTGTTGGCGCCGGGCGGCGACTGTTCGGCTTTCAGGTTCATCACTTCGTACGCATCTAGGTCCAGTTGATCAGCCGCCAAGACTTCCGAAACGCAGACTTGGTCCCGCAGCCACTGATACGACCCGCCCGCGGCCTGCATGGTCCCACAAGGCACAAACGTCCCGGGCGCCATGTTGGGCCAGTTGAAGATCTTCATTTCCGGATCGTAGATGGGTTCGGGCGTCGCGAGGGCGATCCAAGACGAAGACCCCACGTAGTTGTAGGCCAAGCCTTCGCGCACCACGCCGGCCCCGACCGTAGCGCTGGCCCCGTCCCCGCCACCGACGACCACGGGGGTGCCGGCGCGCAACCCAAGCTCCTCGGTCGCTTCACGAGTGACTTCGCCCACCACGTCCGTCGAGTCGTGGATCGCCGGCAGCAGTGATGCGTCCAACTCCACGGCATCCAGAATCTCGGCGGACCACACGTTGTTGTCCAAGTCGTACAGGTTCATGCCGGCCGCGTCGGAGCGGTCGGTGACGAACTCGCCCGTGAGGCGGTAGATGACGTAGTCCTTGACGTGCAGGAACTTGTGAGCTTCAGCAAACACATCCGGCTCGTTGTCGCGCACCCACAGAATNTTCGATGCCGAGTAGGCCGGGCTGATTCGGTGGCCCGTAATGCGGTACACCCGCTCCATCCCCAGCGTCTCCTCCAGCAAGCTTGCCTGAGCTTCGGCTCGCTGATCGGCCCAAATGATGCAGCGACGCAGGGGCCGGCCCTCGGTATCCACCGGCAGGCAGCCCATCATCTGGCCGCTGAACGAGACGCAGGCGACGTCCTCCGCACCCACGCCGGCGCCGGCGAACAGGCGCTGGGTCGAGACTCGCACCGCCTCCCACCAATCGGCGGCCTCCTGCTCCGCCCAGTTGCCGCACGGGTGATGGGTATCATAGGCTTCGGAAGCGCGCGCCAGCACCTCGCCTTCGGGGCCGTAGAGCGTAGCCTTGTTGCCCGTGGTGCCCAGGTCATGGGCCAGAATACACTGCGTCTGTGACATCGTCTTACTCCTTCTCCTTCTGACGTTGGGCGAGGTCCTCCCTGCCCATGGCCGGCGGTGGTCAGGAGACCTTGCCGAGCATGTGTTGGCTGCTGGGCGAGGTCCTCCCAAGCTGCGCAAGCAACCCCGATGCCCATGGCCGGCGGCGGTCAAGAGACCTTGCCGAGCATGTGTTGGCTGCTGGGC
>JAANWY010000064.1 GCA_018263655.1 Anaerolineales bacterium
TCGTTTCGGCCACTAGCTCGGCTTGGATTGCCAAATCCAAGCCATAACCGCTGGATTTGGCAATCCAGCGGGAGCAGGCGGAAGCCAATGGCCGAAACGATGATCAAGGCCGGCAATCGTTTGTCGCTTGGCAAATCGAGGACATTGACACAGCCGAAGGCTGGCAAGACCGATATTGAGAGATTGAGCGTGCAACTGCAGAGGTGACTACTCAGGCACTTCGTGCCTACACAAAGAAGAGACCGGAAAAAGGGGTCGGTGGGGGCGGCCGCCCCCACCGACCCCTTTTTCCGCATTTGTCAACTGCGAGGGCGATAGCCTGAAGAGATGCCACGAGAGATTGATAGTTGAAACACGTATCGAAAGGAGTGTTTGACACCTGATGACGTACGATCAAGCTATTGATCAATTTACGTATGTGGAACCATACGTGAAACTTAACGCCGACGGCGCCGTCTCCGTCGTTGATGAAGCTAGCTTGTGTGAGGGGGCCATTGACCGGCTGATACGGGATGCTGTCTTTGGATCTGTTGAGCAGCGTGCAGCCGCGCGCTGGCTGATCTGGGAGATGGGTCAGGACCTGGGCGTCCAGCCGGCTTCCATCCACGACTTCTACATGGCCCGCGGACGCGGCGAGGTGCCGACGGATTTTACGGTGCCGGCCATGAACTTGCGCGGCATCAGTTACTACATGGCGCGCGCCGTCTTCCGCGCGGCAAACAAGCTCAACGTGGGTGCACTGATTTGTGAGATCGCGCGCTCCGAGATCGGTTACACCGATCAGCGCCCAGGTGAGTACACCACCGCTATGATTGCCGGCGCCATCAAAGAGGGCTTCCGCGGTCCCGTCTTCATCCAGGGCGATCACTTCCAGGTGAGCGCCAAGGGATACGCCAAGAATCGCGAGAAGGAAATCAATGCCGTCAAGGACTTGATCAGCGAGGCCATCGCTGGTGGCTTCTACAACATCGACGTGGACACCTCCACGTTGGTAGACCTAGAGGAAGACGAACTGATGGAACAGCAGCGCCAGAACTACCTGGCCTCTTCGTCGCTCACTGCCTTCATCCGCAACATCGAGCCTGAAGGCGTGACCGTCTCTGTCGGCGGCGAAATCGGCGAGGTGGGTGGCAAGAACTCTACCGAGCCGGAACTGCGTGCCTACATGGACGGCTTCAACACGTCCTTGTCCCAGTTCGACGATGAGTTGGTGGGCCTGAGTAAGATCAGCATCCAGACGGGCACAAGTCACGGTGGCGTTGTGCTGCCAGATGGCACATTGGCCGACGTTAGCATCGACTTCGATGTGCTAAGTCGGCTATCGCGCGTGTCCCGCGAGGAATACGGGCTGGCCGGCGCGGTTCAACACGGCGCCTCGACCCTGCCCGATTCGGCCTTCAGCAAGTTCGCCGCAGAGAGTGCCTGCGAGGTTCACCTGGCGACGGGCTTCCAGAACATCATCTACGAGCATGAGGCACTGCCAGACGAGCTCCGCGAGAAATCGTATGCCCACATCAAGGAGCATCGCGCCGACGAGTGGAAAGAAGGCCAGACGGAGGATCAGTTCATCTACAAGACCCGCAAGAAGGCGTTTGGCGGTGTCAAGGAGGACTGGTGGGGGCTGTCCGCGGACGTTCTGCAACAGATTGGCGCGGCTCTGGAGGACAAGTTCGCCTTCCTCTTCGAGCAGCTCAATGTCACAGACACCCGAGAGATGGTCGACGAGATCATCGATGCGCCTGAGATCCACAAGACACCCGAGGACTTCGTCCCAAAGTCCGAACTGGCGATGGCTAAGGACCTGGCGGACTGACAGTTATCGGTATTTGGTAGGAGCGCGAAGGTGACCGGCACTTGCCTGTAGGCTCGTTTTGCCGGCAATTCTAGGATGTAAGTGCCGGTCACCTGGCTTAACTTAATGACGTTGACTGATGACTGATCGCTGAAAGGTGATCTACAGAAAACTGACGTGAATCAACGAACCGTTGTAGCCAGGGAAAGTACGCCGCACGGCGAGTTGCAGCTTCAACGCCGTGGAGATCGTGTGTTCGAGATTATCTACAACGGCGTTTTTCTCATGGCAAGCTACAACGAGCCTTCGGCGCGTGCCCTGGCCGAACTCGCTCTGGCGCGGTTGCCGGCGACCCGCGCCAACTTACACATCCTCGTCGGTGGGCTGGGTATGGGTTACACGCTGGCGTCGACACTTGACGATCCTCGTGTTGACCGCGTGGATGTGGTCGAGATCGAGCGACTCGTCATTGACTGGAATCGCCAGTACCTGAGCGTCCTGGCCGGCGCTCCGCTCGAAGACCCCCGCACTCACCTCTACGAGACCGATTTGGTGACGTTTCTATCGGATACTCAGGAGGCCTACGATGCACTGCTGCTCGACGTCGACAATGGCCCGGGCTGGCTCGCCATCGATAGCAACCATCGGCTGTACGGTTGTGCCGGCCTCGAATGTCTGAAGGCTCGATTGGCGGCCGGCGGCGTGTTGGGCATCTGGTCGGCCGACGTGTCGCCTGACTTTCTGAAGCGACTCACTGCAGTTTTCGGCCATGCCGGCGCGGAGCGAGTGATTGATCACACCCCCGAGGGGCGCGAGATAGAGGCAACCATCTACTTGGCTCACGGTTGATGGTTCCGCGCAACTAACGTTTTGCCCCACTTCCACGTTGTATAGCGCGAGAAGCCTGCCCGCATTGAAACTTAATACTCGATCGCCGAGGTCTCTCGACCGAGGTTTGTAGGGTGGTCTATGCATCGTGTTGTGCTCTTCCGATCTCTGGCTGCCCTGGCCGGCCTGTTGCTCATTGCGATGGCGCTTCAGTATGAGCCCGTCCCAGGCGCCCCCATCGCATCGGGGCCTGGGTATGATGACCGTGGTGTGTTGCTATCCGCAGCCGGTCGTCTGCTCGTGGTGTTCCAACGACTGGAGGGGGCGCAAAATGACCTTTACGTGACGACTTCTGAGGACGATGCTGTTACCTGGAGCGATCCGTTGCCGATCAGTGTGGGGGCCGCAGATGACCGTGTTGGGGCGCTCGTTCAACTCGGTGATGGGACTTTGGTGCTCTTCTACACGTCGAACGCCGACGGACTGTATCGGGTCCACCGCGCAACGTCCGGCGACGGTGTCCAGTGGACTAGGCATGGTGCCATCGATCTGCACCAATTGCCGGCCTCGCCCATCGATCCGCACGTAATTGTGGAGGACGATGGCCGGCTCACTATGGTTTATCAGTTGCTCACGGGCAGCCTCTACGTTGCACAATCCTCCGACAACGGCGCGACCTGGGACGAGGCGCCGACGCGCATTGGGCCGGCTGGCGCGGTCGCTCCGCGGATCGCCCACACCAGCGACGGTGGTTACCTATTGACCTATCACATGGGCAGTGCGGACTTGGACCTCTACGCCCAGCTATCCGAAGACGCGTACGCGTGGGAAGGCGATCCGATGCCCATTTCGGTGGGGGGCGATAGCCGTGATGGTCACCCTCTGCTTTTGAACGATGGGACGCTCGCTGTGTTCTACGCGCTGGCGACTGAAGACGCGCCGGCCGACATCTACTACCGAGCCAGTGAGGGTGGGGTCGAATGGGACGTGGCGGTCCAGGTGACGGAGGCGGATCTGAGTGAGCGTGGGCCGTTCGCTGTGCCGGCCGGCGCCGACCGGCGGGTGTACGTCTTATGGAGCCAAGAAACAGCTTCGGACAGTGACTACGACATCTACTTCCAGGCTGATCTCGACGTGCGCCCGCTGCCAACGCCGACGTGGACACCTGGTCCTCCGACAGCGACGCCGACTGCTACGGTCTTCCTGTCGCCAACTTCCACACCGACGTGGACCCCAGTTCCGACTCGCACACCATCTCCCACTCCCTCTCGGACGCCCACACAGACATCGACGCCGACGCCCATCACGCCAACGGCGACCCCAACAGCGATACCGACCCCAACTCAGACGCCCACCCTCGTGCCACGCCTGAGCCTGATACCTGGCAGCTACTCGCCCCGTGTGTCGCCCGGCGAGCCGATCACGATCACCTGGCAGGTGCAGACCAACCGTGGTGCTGATGTGTGGGTGGAATGGGGCCCGAGACTCGCCGAGTACGAGCAGCGCCACGACTTCGCCTGGATTCCGGGCGGTATCTACGATTTCGAGTACGCGATCATTGCGCCGAGCCGGCCCCGTCTCTACTTCCGCGTGACGGCGGTCGACGACGTCCACACACCAATCTCTTGGCCAGGTCAAGTTCAAATCGCCGCGCACGCCGTGTATGTGCCTATGATCAAGCGAGCTGAACGCTTACCCTATTTCCTCCAGCATCTTCCAACACTGCAACTGCATGCGAGGTAGGTGAAACGGCCCCTTCCACAGATTCCCTTTGAGGGGCACAGACAGACGCCCATCCCGGTGCAAGTAGCCGTACCATTCTCCGTACTCGGGATCGGGGAAGTGGTGATAGGCCCAATCATGGATCATCTGATGCCAGCGGGCATATTTCTCATCGCCCGTCATCTGGTAAGCCATGAGCGTGGCTATGATGGCCTCGTTCTGCGGCCACCAGAACTTCATGTCTTGCCAGTATTCTTGCACCGGCAATCCTTTGACGTCGCGGAAATAGAGGATGCCGCCGTACTCCTCGTCCCAGCCCCATTTCCACATCCAATCGAGAATGGTTGTGCCCAGCTTCAGCAGTTGGGGGGCGTTGTCCCGGTGTTTGGCCTCCTGCATGATGAACCAGGCCGCTTCGATGGTGTGGCCGGGGGTGAGCGTGCGACCGTCGAAGTGATCGATGAACTCGCCGTTGGGGTCGACGGTCTCAAGCACGGCCTCGAACTCAGGTTTCATGAAGTCTCGCTCGATCTCGTCG
>JAANWY010000065.1 GCA_018263655.1 Anaerolineales bacterium
GTCGCCTGAGTAGACCGAGGCGAAGCCGAGGTCGTATCGAAGCGACGTCCTGAGTTCATCGAAGGGGGTGCGGCTTGTTCGAAGAACCGTCGCAAACCCGCACCCTTCGATACGGTCTCTATTTCGTTTCGACCTACTCAGGATGCTAGTCCTGATACCTCCTGAACGGTTACCGTGTTATCAGACGGCGAATTCATTCGTCGGCTCAGCTTTTGAAGTCGGAAGAGGAGAATCAATCATGATGCGCCAAAGCATTCAGGAAGTAGAGCCGGCGTTGGGGACAGGCGTTCTTGCTGGCCTCATCGGGGGCCTCGTCTTCGGGGTCGGCATGGTGAAACTAGAAGCGATCGCTGTGATTGCCAGTCTGGTCGGCTCTCAGTCTGCGGTGGTAGCCTGGGGGATCAATCTTTTCGCAAGTATGATCATAGGCGCGATGTTTAGCCTGTTATTCTACCGGCGCTGTGTCCTCGGCCCTTCGGCAAGCTCAGGACAGACCCTTGCGGCAAGATCGAGACGCCGCTCGTGGTCGGGGGAAGCGCGGCTAAGTGCGGGACTGGTGTGGGGTTTAGCCTATGGCATGCTGTGGTGGTTCCTGGGTCCCCTGACCGCCATGCCTGTTCTGAGCGGTAGAGGCTTGACTTGGTCTATCATGGCTATGCAGTCAACCTTCCCGACGCTGGTGAACCACCTCATATTTGGGCTGGTGCTGGGGGGCAGTGTTGTGCTGATCGGAACCATCTGGCACCGCGAGGATCAGGTCGACGAGGCGGCGCCCCGCCGCAAACGGTGGCCCACCTTTGTGCTAGGGGCGTTGGCCGGCGTGCTCGCCCTCATCGTCTACCGCGTCGTGCTGGGCGGTGACAGCACGGCGGCGTTCCGCGATTTCTTCGCGATCCCTCCGAACGCGCTGTGGATGAGCGGCACGGCAGCTTTGCTAGGCGGCGTTTTCGGCCTGGTATTCGAGGACGAACTGAGGGGCCACGGCTCGACGGTGGTGTGGGGGTTGGCTTTCGGCTTTGGTGCATGGGTCCTCTTGCCCCTAACGCTATTGTCACTGGTTCGCCGGGGAACGCTACGCTGGTCGCTGGCCGGCGCAAAGGAAACGCTGGGGGGGCTGATCGGGCTCCTGCTCTTCAGCGTGCTGATGGGAATCACTTTCTTCACGCTGGTGCGACTTCGAAAAGCCTTGTTCTCGGACAGTATTATGCGCGCTCGCACGGATGAGGGACTGGGCGCCCGGACTGTGCATGCCGTCAGTTGGGGCGCGGTCGCCAGCGTCGTCGGCGGGCTGGCCTTCACCATCGTAATGCTGTGGATGGATCTGTTGCCGAACGTCGCTGGCCTGGTTGGAGCCACGTCTGAGGTTGTCGGGTTTATCGTTCACATGGTGATCAGTGCCATCATTGGCGGCACTTATGGATTGCTGTTTCGGCGAGAGGCCACGACGCTCGGGGCCAGCCTGGTCTGGGGGCTGATTTATGGTTTCCTGTGGTGGTTGTTGGGTCCGCTGAGCCTCATGCCCCGCATCCTGGGGCAGGGGATCCAGTGGACGCCGGCCGCCGTTGGCAACGGATTCCCCAGCCTGGTCGGTCACCTGGCCTACGGCGCGGCGACAGCCATGGTATTCCAGATGTTGGCCGGTCACTACGAACTGAAAAGCCCGGGGGCAGATTTCTTGGAAGAACCGGACAGCGATGGCGAGGCCGCAGCTTTGTGGGCGTACGTCTTGATGTTGGGCTTGTTGCTCCCATTGCTGATCGGGGCTTAACGCTAAGGTGACCGGCACTTACAAACGCCCGCTGCCAGACCTAATATCGGTGACGGAAAGACGATGCTAGCGCTGAAAAATCGCGCTTACAAGTGCCGGTCACCTGATACATCAATTAAGAAATCCATCAGGAGGACGATGATGAAGAACACATCAAGCGACTACAAACCTATCGAAAACTACGGCATCATCGGTGACCTGCACACAGTGGCCCTGGTCGGCATGGATGGCTCCATCGACTTCATGTGCTTCCCGCACTTCGACTCGCCCTCCGTCTTCGCTGCGATTCTGGACCACGAGAAGGGCGGTCGCTTCCGGCTTGCGCCGGTGCTGGAGGGGGCACGCCATAGTCAGCTTTACCTGCCCGATACCAATATCCTCCTCTCGCGCTTCCTCTCCGACGCCGGCGTCGCCGAAGTTTCGGACTTCATGGTCGTAGAACAGGAGCGTGAACACCCTCACACTCTCGTCCGGCGGGCCAAGACAGTGCGCGGAGAGGTCCGCTTCCGCGTGATCTGCGAGCCCCGCTTCGACTACGCACGCGCCGAGCACCGCGTGGAACAGCGCGAGGGTGAAGTTCTCTTCATCTCCGAGGGGGATGATGGCACGACGCTCCGGCTGCGCACGCCAGTTCCCCTGAGAATCCGTGACGGCGCGGCGTTGGCCGAGTTCACGCTGGGCGCCGGCGAAACGGCCGCCTTCGTGCTGGAAGAGGTCAAACCGGGCGAGAGTTCACCGTCGGCCAACCCCGATTATGTTTCGGGAGCCTTCAAAGACACCATGAACTTCTGGCGACGGTGGGTGGCACAATCAACGTATCGAGGTCGCTGGCGTGAGATGGTCAATCGCTCGGCCCTGGTGCTCAAATTGCTGACGTCCCAGCCGCACGGCTCGCTGGTCGCCGCGCCCACCTTCGGCCTGCCCGAGCAGATCGGCGGCGAGCGGAACTGGGACTACCGCTACACCTGGATCCGCGATGCCTCGTTCACGCTGTACGGCCTCATGCGGCTGGGGTTCACCGACGAGGCGGCCGATTTCATGGCATGGCTCGCGGATCGCTGCGGCGAGCTCGAGTCCAACGGGCCACTGCAGATCATGTACGGCCTGGACGGCCGGCACACGCTCACCGAGGAAACCCTCCCCCACCTCGAAGGCTACATGGGCTCCTCCCCGGTTCGGATTGGCAACGGGGCCTACAATCAATTGCAGCTCGACATCTACGGAGAGCTTATGGACTCCGTGTACCTCTACAATAAGTACGGCAAGCCTATCTCCCATGACCTCTGGATGAATTTAGTTCCCGTCGTCGATTGGGTGTGCGACCACTGGCAACGGCCGGACGAAGGGATCTGGGAGGTGCGAGGTGGCAAGCAGGAGTTCCTCTACTCGCGGCTGATGTGCTGGGTCGCGGTGGACCGTGCCCTCCGTCTGGCCCAGAAACGCTCGTTCCCAGGGCCGTTGGAGCGATGGCGTGGCGTTCGAGATGAGATTTATCGGGACATCTTCAAGCATTTCTGGGACCCGGAGGGGGAAGCGTTCGTACAGCACAAAGGCTCGAAAACCCTGGATGCTTCCAACTTGCTCATGCCGATGGTCAAGTTCGTGGGGCCCACCGACCCCCGCTGGCTGTCGACCCTGAGAGCTATTGAGGAAGAGCTCGTGGACGATTCGTTGGTGTATCGGTATCGTACAGCCGAGGCAGCGGCTGACGGTCTGATGGGGGAGGAGGGAACCTTTTCGATGTGTTCCTTCTGGTACGTGGAGTGTCTCGCGCGGGCCGGCGACCTCCAGAAGGCTCGCTTCTACTTCGAGAAGATGCTGGGCTACGCCAACCACCTCGGCCTGTACGCCGAAGAGCTGGGTCCGAGCGGGCACCATCTGGGGAATTTCCCCCAGGCGTTCACGCACCTGGCGCTTATCAGCGCCGCCTACGATCTGAACCGCCGGCTCTCGGCGGAAGAGCACGTCGTCCAGCGCAGAGTGTAGCAAAGACAACTAGGGACCGATCAGTTCCAAGAATGAGGAGAGATGATTTTGGCGTCCAGCAATCCCAGACATGAGACCTTTGCAGAATTCAAGAACTCTTTTGCCTACGGTTCACGAACAGACCTGAACTTTAAGTTTCTCAAGAGTCTGCCGAGCGAGGAGGGTGCTGCGTTCCTGCAGCAACTCCTGTGGAAGGTGGGCGATTCGTTCGTCGATGGCGACATCGATCGTCTCGTCCAACATGTGTACGAGGGGCAAGTCCAGGCGTACGCGGGAGCCAGCCACTGGACCTACGAGGACGGGCCGTTTACGCCATTGGAGAAACCGCTCGCGGCATGCCGGCTCGGCCTCCTCACCTCCAGCGGGCACTTCGCCGCCGGCCACGACCCCGAGCCCTTCGGGGTCAAAGACATGAGTCAAGCGGAAGCCACCGCACGAATTGATGACTTCTTGAAAGCTGAACCCGAGCTCTCGGCGATCCCCGCCGACACACCAATGGAGCAACTACGCGTCCGCCACGGCGGTTACGACATCCGCGCTACCCAGGCCGATGCTAACGTCGTGTTCCCGCTCGGCCGGCTGCGGGAACTGGCGCAGGAAGGCGTCATCGGCGAGCTGGCGCCCGAAGCCTATTCTTTCGTCGGCGCCTGCGCCCAGACACGGCTGCTGAAGCACGCCGGCCCGCAGTGGGTGGGAAAGCTCAAAGAACAGCAGGTTGATGCGGCTTTGTTGGTGCCGGCGTGACCGGTATGCCACGTGTCCGTGGGACACCTCGCGAGACTGCTGGAAGAGGCCGGCATCCCGACCGTGATCGTCGCCATCCGCGCCTTCCAGGATCGGCTGGCGGCCATGACACCGCCGCGCGTGTTGATCACCCGCCGGCTGATGGGGCAACCGTTGGGCGCGCCAGGCGATCACGACACCCAGCGCGCGACAATTCTGGCTGCCCTCAATTTGCTCAAGACAGCCGAGCAAGCCAACAGGAGTTACGCAGTCAAGGTGACCGGCACTTTCTCAACGGCACCGATGGACCAGCGATGCCGGCCTCATCGACAAAACAAATGCTCCAAATTC
>JAANWY010000066.1 GCA_018263655.1 Anaerolineales bacterium
GGGGCCCAGGCGTGGATCGGGCCCCAGGCCGCCGATGGCAACGCGCGTCCCATCAACGGTGTGGGTCAGCCACTCGATTTCGGTGGTACGGGTGAAGCAGCGTGCCACTTGGACCTCATTGTAGATGCGCTGCGGCGTGGCGCCACCCAGCCGCGTCTTTGGCACATCGTGGTTGCCACCGATGACGGCGATGAGTGTGCCGGCGTCGCGCAGCCGTTGGAACTGGCGCGCGACCCAGATGAGTTCCGACGTCCGCGGATTGGGTGAGTCGAATAGATCGCCGCCGTGTAGGTAGATGTCGGCGCGCTCGCGGATGGCGTAGTCGACGGTCTGGGTCCAAGCGTCACGCAGCCGTTGGCGCCGGCCGGCCAGTTGATCGGGCGACATCTTGGCGTAGTATTTGTTCAGGTGATTGTCAGCTGTGAAAACGATGTGGATCATGTGAATTGTCAATTATCAATTGTGAATTGTGAATTGCGAATTGCGAGGAGCAAATTGTGAATTGTGAATGATGCGCAGACTAGCATTAATAATTCACAATTGTCAATTGACAATTCACAATTAGACTTCCTCGCGCCACTCTGTCCTCGGACGGGAGGCGCGTTCTTCCTCGATCTCGGCTTTCCACTGTTCGGTGACGACTTCGTCGCGTGCTTTCTCCAGAGCATCGACGACGTCGATGTCGCTGCCGCCTTCTTGAGACATCCGCCGGCCCACGCGCACCATCACCGGCACGCGCACCAGCGGGCCTAGAACCACCGCCTCACCGATGTTCAAGCCGGGTAGATCCTCCAGCAGGCTCTCGGAGATGCTCTCTGATGCGCGGCGGACGGCGTTCTGATCCTCGGGGTTGGTGAGGCGCATGATGATCTGGCTGTTGCACTGCGACAGCGTGTCTTGGTGGATGCGGTAGGGTCGCTGGGTGATGAGCACCAAGAAGATGCCAAACTTCCGACCCTCGGACGCGATGCGTTTGATGATAAAACTCGCCGATCCCTGGTCGCGGCCGCCAGACACGAAGTTGTGGGCCTCTTCCAGCACGATGAAGACCGGCCGGGCCAACCCCTCGATTGTCGAGCGCCCCCAGGTCTCGCGCAGGACCTTGTCCACGACAAAGTCGGCGATCCACTGGTCGATGCCGGCCAAATCGATCACCGACAGGCTCATCGGTCGCAGCAAGTTGTCCATTGGGACATCCTCAAAGCCCCAGATATCGATGCGCGTCAACCGCTCGATGTATTTCAGTGCCTTGCCGGCCCCGCTGATCACATCCGGCGTGATCGGTGGAGCATCGGCCGGGGGCTGTTGCGGCTCGGGCTCTTCCGGTTCGGCGTCTTCTGGATCGGGCGAATCTGCGAACCATTCGTCCCAATCCTCGTCGCTGCGTTTGTCGGAGTCGCCAGAGTCGAGGTTGGCTTTGCGCTGCGTTTCCTCTCGGAAGTGCTGACTGAAGCGGTCCGCGTCGCCGATGGACGGGTGGGCGGGTTGGTCGAAGCCCTCGGCCGGCATCAGCCCACCCTCGGCTAACCGCTGCAGTTCATGCAACAGCGCGTGCGGCGTATAGTCGATCCCCTCCAGGTTCTCGGTCGCCGTGCGGATCGCTTTTCGGATATTGGTCGCTTTCTCGCTGATGCCCGTCAGGTCACAGATCTCGTCGGCATCGAGCTTAGAGAACTGCACTGTGAAGCGCTCGGCGCCACCGATCTGCTCGTCAGAGATGCGACCATGCTGCTCCGTGGGCAGCCGGTAGACCTGCACGCGGTCGGCGAAGGGGGTCGCTCGCTGGCGCTCATCGCGGCGCATGAGGACGTAGTCGCTGTTGGGATCGAAGACGACGACAGTGCCGCCGAGCTCCAGCAGCCGCTCGAGGACGACGCCCACGGTGTAGCTCTTGCCGGCGCCCGTCTGAGCGATGACGGCCAGGTGCCGGCGTAGCCCGTTAGGGTCCAGCTTCACATCCACCCGCGGGCGGTTGATGAGCGAACCAATTTCGATGCCGCTGTCGACGTTGCGGCTGAAGAATTCACGCAGCAAGTCGTCGGGCGCGCGGTAGACCTCAGCGCCCGGCATGGCGGCCCCGCGCGGCAGCCGCACGGCTCGGCCGTCGAGGTAGCCGAGAACCTTGGCCTGGCCGACGACCACCGGCGGCAACGTCTCCAGGCGCTTCAGGATGGCCTCCACTTCGCTGTAGCCCATGGACGTGTCCAGCAGCCGCGACGATACCTGGAGGCTCGACACCTGGGCCAGGACGTCTACCTCACGCACGTCCTCCTCGATGCGCTCCTGCACATTACGCACGACCACGTACTCCCAACGCGGCGGCGCGATGGCGGCGTTGGTCACGAAGGTAAAGGAATCGGTGCGCACTTCTCCCACAACGTAGCCGACTGCGTCCATAAGGGTTCTCCTAGTATTTTGGCTGTAACCGCTCAGGGGGTAGCCAGAATAGGCCTAAACCCCTCTTGGGATTTGTCATTGCGAGCGGTTTTTGCGAAGCAATCCAGGAGATTGCCGCAATCCCTTGGATTGCCGCAATCTCCTCCGATGTATGCGGGGGATTGCGCCGTTTCCACTTCCAAGTTCGTCGCAAAAAACGCTCCTCGCAATGACACCCTGTGAACGCTTACTTTTGGCTTATCGATGTTGACGCCGCTCTTGCCCTCTTCCGGGTGTCGAGTCATATTTTTCTGACATCTTGATCACTCCTCGTTCTCACTCGATCCGGAAATGTGGGTTCCACGCGACTTCCCAAAGGTAGCCATCGGGATCGGCGAAGTAGCCCGAATAGCCGCCCCAGAAGACATCCTGAGCTGGTTTGACGATTTCAGCGCCGGCTTCCTCCGCTTGCTTCAGCAGCGCGTCCACCTCTTCCTTCGACCTGACGTTGTGGGCCAGCGTGAAGCCGCGGAATCCGCTGCCCTCGGCCGGCACCGTGGCGTCGGCGGCCAGCTCGTCACGAGGGTAGAGGGCCAGCCAGGTGCCGGTAGTCTCGAAGAAGGAGATTGCCTCACCACTGCCTTCCCGTAGAGGTAGGCCTAGACCGTCGCGGTAGAACTCGGTCGAGCGCGCCAGGTCCGAGACGCCGAGGGTGATGATGCTGATTCTGGGTTCCATACCTCCTCCTATTCCGTAGCCCGCGTGTACAAGAAGGCGTTGCCTTGCTTGCCTACTTGCACAATGGTATCCATTTCGCGCAGGCAGTAGGCCATCTTCTGTGCGAGCCAGCGCCTCTGGCCGATGGCGCCGGCCAGATCAGCCGTCGTGAACGGTTCGTCGAGGTCCGATGGGAGGAGCGCTGCCATGTCGGCCGGCGTTTCGAAGCGCTGCTGATCCACAACTTTCAAGAGCCGGCGCTCTTCGGTGACCCACCCCCGGCGGCGCCAGGCGCGGGTGCCGTCGTAGCTGCGGACCTCTTCTTCCTGGATGAGGAGGACGTCCAGGGAGAAGCTGGGCGTTGTCAGCAGCCCTGGAAAGCTCACCAGTTCCTTGAACACCTCCTCGACGGCGCCCCGCTTGGGCGACTTCCGCCG
>JAANWY010000067.1 GCA_018263655.1 Anaerolineales bacterium
GCAGTATCCTCTCTGAGCCGCTCAGAATGACAGGCGTACGGTCCGTTCGTTGAGGATAGGCACTGACGTTTTTTGTGACTGGTCGACCAAAGAACGCAGGTTTTCAGCCTTAACAAGTATAGGTGAATTGACAATCCGCAACACTGCGAAGATTTGCGGTGATCATTTGATGCCGGCATGAACGAAGCTCCGGATGAAGCGGCGCTGGAAGATCAGGAAGGCCAGAAACAACGGTGCGGCGACCAACAGTGTGGCTGCGGTCAGCAGTTGCCAACGGGCACCGATTTCGCCGAGCTGAGTGAAACGGACCAGGCCCACTGTGAGGGGCCGGCTCTGCGGACTGTTCGTGACCACCAGCGGCCAGAGAAACTCATTCCAGTGCCAGCTCACCGACGAGAGACCGAAGGCGATCAGGACCGGCACCGAGGGCGGTAGGTAGACGTGACGGAGCAGTTGCCACCACGAACACCCATCGATGATGCCGGCGTCTACCAAGTCGCGCGGAATGCCCAGGAATGCCTGGCGTATGAGGAACGTGCCGAACGCTGAACCGAAATACGGAATGGCAATCGCCAACCGCGTGTCGAACAGGCCCAGCGAGCGGATTGTGGCAAAATTGGGGGCCAGCAGTGCCGTGGTCGGAATCATCATTTGTAGCAGGATGAAGAAGAACAGGACGCGTTTGCCGAGAAACCGATAGTACGCGAAGGCGAAGCCGGCCAACGTGATCGTTACAAGCTGCACGCCGAGGATCATCAACACGATGACGATGGTGTTAATGTAATAGCGCCCAAACGGGGCCAATGACCAGGCGCGCGCGTAATTCGAGAATGTGATACTGCTGCCGAACCAGACATCGCCGCGACTCAATGGGTCGGCTTCGGGCCGCAAAGAGACCACAATCGTCCAGACGATGATCGAGAGCCAGCCGGCGGCAAAGATCACCGTGATGAGGTTGACGAGAGCGCGCCCCATGCGCGCTGATAGACGCTGCGATTGAACACCGCTAGGCAGCATGGGCGCCCTCCTGATCCGCGGATAGATTGAAGTTTGTGACAGTGAAAATCAGCAAGAATGCAATCAGGATGATGGTGATTGCAGACGCCCGCCCCACGTCGAGGAATTCGAACCGCATCTGCCACAGCCAGAATAACAGCACCGTGCTGCCATTGCTCGGGCCGCCGCTGGTCAAAACGAAGATGTGGTCGACGGTGCGGAAGGCATCGATGAAGGCAACGGTCGAGATGAAGAGCGTGGTGCGCCGCAGGAGTGGCAGCGTAACGTGCCACAATTGTTGCCACCAACTTGCGCCGTCCAGCGCAGCCGCTTCGAAGACGTTGTCGGGGAGGTTCTGCAAGCCGGCGAGGTAGAAAATCATGTAGAAGCCGGCGTTCTTCCAAGTGGCGACGACGATTAGGGATAAGAGTGCCAAGTCGGGATTCGCCGTCCAATTCTGTGGGCCGTTGTAGCCGAGAAATCGTAGTGCTGAGTTGAACAGCCCGTAGTTTGGTGTGAAGAAGAACATCCAGATCGTCGCGGCACTCACCATCGGCAGGACTGTCGGATAGAAAAATGCCAGGCGGATGAGGCCGATTCCCCGTAGCTGTCGGTTCACCAGCAGGGCGAAGGAAAATGCCAACACTATACTGATGGGCACTGTGCCGATGACGTACAGTACCGTGTTGACGAGTACTTGCTGAAAATCATTGCTCGTGAACAGGTCGACGTAGTTTTCCAGACCGATGAAGCTCGGCTCTCGAAAGCGAGCGATGTTCAGCCGCTGACGGAAGAAGCTCATGTAGAGCGCACGTAGGGTCGGCCAGGCTGTGAAAACGACAACGAAGACCAGCGTGGGCAAGATGAGTAGATAGGGAAACAGGGACACGCGACGTCTGCGCGTCGTTAGTGGAACGGTCACGGGCGGAACTCCGGTTTAGGATACTGTCTGAGTTGAGGATCGAGGCAGGGTACCTCTATATTCGAGTTACGAGAGCGAAGAATCTCCGCCAAGGCGTTCAAATCCAGGGCCAACGGTGTCTTCCACCGAAGGTTTCACGGAGATTCTTCACTCCGCTCTCCTGCCAGCGGAGTCTAATCTTGGGTTCAACTCCGTAAACCCTGTTACTTGAAGGGTTCTAGCGCCTCCTCGCTCTCTTTCTGGGCTTGTGCCATAGCCTCCTCGGGCGACATTTCACCGTTGAAGGCTGCTTGCAGGTAGTTGTGGAAGATGTTACGTACCTCGCCGAGGTTCTGAACAGACAGCTCAGCGCCGGCGTACTGCACGGCGTCACGCATGTCGGCATACTGCGAGACTTCGGTGATGTAGTCCTGCATTGTCTGCGTCTCGTAGGCCGGCTCGCGGGATGCGATGTAGCCGGTCTGGGTGCTGAAGTCGGCCACGTACTCGGGCTGGGTCAGGAATTGGATGAACTTCCAGGCTGCGTCCTGCTTGGCTTGGGAGACCCCTTTCAGAACGTAGAGATTGCCTCCGCCAGGGACTGTGGCGTATGTACCTTCTTCTTGCCCTGGCACGGCCATGACGCCGACCTCGAAATCGGCCTGGTTCAGGATGCCGGCCAAGCTGCCGCTGGAATGGACGATCATCGCCGCCTGTCCACTGGCGAAGTCCGAGGGGGCCTGGCCCCAGATGCCTTGGACACCGGCCGGCATGGCGCCGTATTCTTGCGAAAGATCATTGTAGAACTGCACGGCTTCGATGACGTCCGGGTAATCGAAGTAGATCTCCGTGCTCTTGTCCCCCACGATGTTTTGGCCACTGCCGATGGCGAGTGGTTGGAACAGCCAGTAGGGCCAGCCCGACGGATATTCGATGCCCCAGCGCGTGACCTCATCGCCGTCACGCTGAGTCAGTTTCTGGCCGGATTCGCCCCAGGCTGCCCAGCTATTGGGCGCTTCGAGACCGGCTTCGGCAAAGAGGTCCTTGTTGTAGTAGAGGACGACGTCGCTGCGCTGGAACGGGATGCTCCAGATCTGGCTGTCGAAGCGCGAGTTGGCCAGGAAAGCCGGCACGAAACTGTCGAGATAAGCTTGTCCGTCCGACATACCGCTGACGTAATCGTCCAGCGGGATGATGTAGTCGCCGTTGATCAGATCGTAGAGATCGGTGGCGAGCATGACGGCCAGCGCCGGCGGGGTTCCGCCCCCTTCGACGGTGGTCTGAATTGTCGTCTTGACGTCGGTGTACCCACCTGAGAAGACCGGCTTGACCGAGATGTCGGGGTTTTCCGCTTCGAAGTCAGCGACGTAGCCTTCCAGAATCTTGGCGATGGGGGCATCGACCGCGACGGGGTAGTAGACTTCGATGCTGACTGGCTCTGCCGGCGCGGGCTCAGCGGGTTGTTCGGACTGTGCCGGCGCGCCGGTCTGCGGTACAGCGCAGGCGGCGATCAACAAACTGAAGGCGATGAAGAGTACGAGTGACGCGAAGGACTTGGTGTGCATGGAGCCTCCTTTTCTAAAGAATTCCAAACTGAATGATGTGTCGTTGGTATCACTCAATATTTCAGGGCTATGTAGGTCGAAATGGTATTTCGACCCGACGATTTACCAAATCGTCCTACATGCCCCCCATATATTGAGAAGACACTGTCGTTGGACCACCTTATAAGATACTATCATTCAGCAAAAATGTCAATGTCGTGCGCACAACGCCCAAACTTCTCTTCAACGAACTCGGCGGTATGATTGTCGTTTCGGCCACTAGCTCGGCTTGGATTGCCAAATCCAAGCCATAACCGCTGGATTTGACAATCCAGCGGGAGCAGGCGGAAGCCAATGGCCGAAACGATGATCAAGGCCGAACTCGGCGTAGTTATAGGCTGCCACAGCACCTGAAGTCAGATCGCTTACTTCGACAGACTACGGAGAACCGTTCGCCACCAACGGCAGCAGCACCGCCGGCGCTGACAGTGCCCAGTCCAATTCAAAGACGCCGGCCAGGTAACGATATGCCGCATTGGATTGCACTTGCAGCGCCACCTCGCGGTTGATCTTGTTTGCCGCCTCACTGCCGTTGATGGAGCCCACATGCACATAGCCGGCGCCGTCGACTTCGGCCAACACCATCTTGTTGTGAATCCCGCGCCCTGTCAGGTTACTCTGCAGCGCCCGTAGGTCGATATCCTCGTCCGAGGCGATCTGGTTCACGTAGGCGACAGCGGCTGCGTTGCTGCGGGGCGAAGCCGGCTCGTCGAAATAGCCGTCCAACAGAATACGCACACGCGCTCCCCGCCGCGCTGCCTCGATAAAGGCCTCCAGACGCACGTTCGGGTCCGTAGCCGGCGAACCGTCTATCGGACCCCAGTACGGCGGTTCTTGCAGTTGCTGTACGTACAGCGTATCGCCGGCGCCAACCCGGCTCACCAGTCCAAGCAGCCCGCCTCGAGTATCGAGGCTGTTCTCCGGCGAACTCACGAGCTCGAATTGGAACGTGCCGTCGACGGTGAACGGTTCGGGCCAGAGAACTGGGTAGATGGTGCCACCGGACGTGTCCCGTGGCTCGTACCAATCAGGCGGCGCGTAGCCAGGATCGTCCAGCGGCCACCGGACGATGTCGCGGCGCTGGACTGTATTCAGATCAGCGTCAAAGATAGCCTGGAGCCCCGCCACGACGGCCGGCGCATCCGTCATCAGATATACACCCCGGTGGCCGGCTGTCCCGTCGGAGAAATCGTCGCTGGGCATCCCGCCGAGGTTGGGGTTCTCGGAGCCGACCATTGCCAATTGATGGTCGATAATGAACACTTTGGGGTGATGGCTGCGGTAGCGATCGTAGATGCCCTCGGAGGGTCGATTCACCATCAGGTACACTCGGCCGCCGGCGGCTTCAATCTGACGGGCCGCCCACTTCCCGGCCCAAGCGATTCCGCCAGCCGGTCCGTCTTCCAACAGGAGGGTCACCTCGACGCCGGCTTGCGCTCGCTCGGCCAGTGCCTGGGCAATCAGCGGGTGCTCAAGTGTGTAGCCGTGGTATTCGATGGTGTGCTGCGCTTGCTCGAGCTGGCCAACCACGGCGTGAAAGAGATGATCCGGCCCGACAGCCACCGTCAGGGCCGCCGTGGCGCTTATGTGCGCCGGATAGAAGGTCGGGTCGAGGTCCCAGCCGGGGTAGCGCACACGCCGGCCATCAACCGGATCGTCTGGGTCTTGCGCCCAGTCGGCAACGGTGTTCGTGTCAGGCGCCGGCTGCTGCGTCGCCCTGTCCGTTTTCCGGTAGAGGATCTGACCCTCCGCAGCGAAGGTTGGGCTGGGCGTGTAGGGCTTCACCGATGGGCCACGCCAGCCCTCCATGCTGATGTCGCCGCCCTTGTACACGACAGCGTCACGAAGGCGGCCTGCGCCATCCCACAGGGTGATCCCGTCACCAGAATTAGCGAATCGCAGGGGTGACCCGCCAAGGGCCGGCACGAGTGGATCGGTCGGGTCCATCACCCAGTCGGGCTGGAAACCGAAGGAGACCACGAAGTCAGCGCGCGACCGCGTGATCCAGATGCTGTCACTTGGACCGAGTGTGCCCGACGGAAACACTACGGCACCGGCGTTGTCGTGGATGGTCCACCCCTGAAGTTCCACACGATCGGGGCTGACATTCGTCAGTTGGAAGGCCTCATCGGCGTCGTTGGCCGCATATCCGTCGTAGTACACGGCGGAGATGAGGACGGATGAGGTAGCCGTTGCGATCGGGCTTGCGCCCGTAGGTGCACGGCTTGCCCGGGACACGGTCCGTGAAACACGCGGCCAGTGACGTGTTCCCTCTGATGCACGCTGCGTTCGAGCGGCATCCAGGCCGGCTGCCGGCCGGATCACCAGACCGATCACGAGCAGCAAGCCGGCAAATCGTGCAATTATGCTCCGCCGATACGGCACGGGGTCCTCCCCCTATAAGTAAGTACGGTGTGCATATCGTTGGCACAGCACTATTGTAGCACAGGCCTCGCTCTGGGGCGAACGATCAAGTTGTCGTCAGCAACTCATTCAGTTTCCGGAGAACCTTATCCACACTGACTGGGCCGGCCAATACGATATCGCCGTTGATCGCGATGAGGGGGAAGGGGAGGTTGCGTTTTACACTAAGCATCACTCCACCCCAGTTCCCGTGAAATCCGGCGTGCAGCTTCCTGTACTAACGGCATCAACTTCTCGATGCGCTCTTCCTCCAAGTGAATGTGGGCGGTGGAAATACTCACCGCAGCCACCCCTTGGCCACTGCCGTCACGAATTGGGGCAGCAATGCAGCGGATGCCGGCTTCGTTTTCCTCGAGATCGAGCCCGCAACCACGCTGTGCGGTGCGGGCGATTTCCTCCAGAAAGCAATCGGGGTCCACGATGGTATGAGGTGTGCGTCTGAGTCCAGGGACGAAGTGGGTGAGCCACTCCTGCTTAGGCCTTGTGGAAATGAGCGCTTTCCCTAGGGCCGTACACTGCGTTGGAAAGCGCCCACCAATAGAGGAAGCCATTTGCAGCCCTCTGCTTCCTGATACCTTGTCGATATAGACCACATCTGTTCCATCGAGTACAGCGAGATGGACGCTCTCCTGCGTAGCTTCAGACAGCCACTCTAGGTGAGGACGGGCTAATGATGGCAAATGAAGTTGTCCATGAGCCTTGAAGCCAAGTTCGATAACCTTGGGTCCCAGATAGTAACCTTCACGTGGCTCGTGCCGAAGATAGCCGGCGTAGACAAGGGCGTCGAGCAAGCGGTGAGCAGTACTTAGTGCAAGATTGGTCTGGGTGCTCAAGCTTTCCAGATCGTGCACACCTTGAGCGACAGTTTCTAGGAGGCCCAGTCCTCTCAATAGAGTCTGCGCTCCACGTTTTGTCATGGCTTCGCTATTTTTCGATACTCCTAAGTCATCGTCATGGAATGTTTAGGGTAAGCGTTCAGGGGGTAACCCATGGAGCATCCCTTCGACAGGCCCTTCGACAGGCTCAGGACGCCGCTCAGGACGCCGCCTGAGTAGACCGAGGCGAAGCCGAGGTCGTATCGAAGCG
>JAANWY010000068.1 GCA_018263655.1 Anaerolineales bacterium
AAATCACGGCCAGCGTCCCGAGTAGGCCGGAACGGAGTGGAGGCCGTATCGAGGGGTGCGGGTTCGGGATAGCACGGTACTTCGGTTCGAGCCGCACCCCTCGATACGCTCCGCTACTCGGGATGCTCATCCTGAGCTCGTCGAAGGGCTCTCTTGATCTAACTGGTGAAGGATTTCTGCCGAGTACTACTAGTCGGAATGCGAATCAAGGGCTTTTCTGTTCGGTCATTAGCTTGACAATGTTAAATTCGGTTCAGAAACAGCCTTTTGCTCGCCGAAGGTCTCCTGACCGAGCCCCATTCGCCTCGGTCAGGAGACCTTCGCCCAGCACGCCAGGTAATTTAACATTGTCAAGTTAGTTGACGTAGTGCTTCTACCGCCCGCGCCATGCCACCCACGCCGCTGAACCCACCGGCCCGGCCGGCAATCGCCAGGTGCGGTTCCAGGGCCAGAAAGCCCCGATACCCGCTGTCGCGCAGCTTGACGAGCAGTTCGCCCACCTGGCCATCACCGTCGCCAGCCGGTTTCACATCACCGCCGGCCAGCACAGCGTCTTTGATGTGGACGTGAGTCGTGTAGGGTCCCAGAGACGACCAGCCGCGCTCCGTGGGCCGCGCCACACCGACCTGCACGAAGTTGGCCGGATCCCAGATGAAGCGCAGGTGCGGGCTATCGATCGCGCTCAAGATAGCGTGGCAGCGCGCCGGCGTGTCGCCGACGATGTCCCTCTCGTTCTCCAACAACAGATCGAATCCTTCTCGCTCGGCCAGCTTCGTCAGCCGGCTGAGGCGATCGATGGCCTCGGCGAGATATGCGTCGTAGTGGGTGCTGCTCGTCGTGTCGGGCGGGTAAAACGAAAAGATCCGCACCCGACGAGTGCCCAGCGCCTCGGCAATCTGGAAAATGCGTGTCAGGTTGGATACTTCGCGCTCGACGGGGTCCTCAATGGGCGACTTGCCCACCGGACTGCCGATGCAACTGACGCCGATCCCGTATTCAGCGCACATCTGCCGGACTCGAGCTACTTTGGCATCGTCTAAGCGCAACACGTTCTTGCCCCAGACACCGCGTAACTCCAGGTGGTCGATCTCCAGTTCGCGCAGCGTCTGCAACTGAACCTGCAGATCATCAGCGATCTCATCTCCGAACGCACTCAATGTAAATGTCGCCGAGGACATGGTTTTGATCCTTTCGTGCATACTGAGGAAACCAGGTTTCTGACCTCTCACTCGAGTAAGCCGGCCACCTCGTGAACCGCCAACACGGCGAAGGGCCATGCTCCACATGCTAGCTCCCCGGCCTTTTTGTCGGGGACCGGGCCTTCAGTTCGTCAAGAAGAGCCCGGTATTCATCGCGATCCAGCGGCAGTTCCACTTCTTGGCGGGTGTAGCTCGAATAGATCATCGCGTTAGCCAATCCCAAAGACATGCGCCCTGCGATGCCATCAGCGATCAAAGGCGCTCCGCGCAAGATGGCTTCGTACAGATTCTGGTAGATGGCGAGGTGGCCAACAGTGTCCGTTTCCAACTCGACCGTTGCTGGCTGCAGTTCTGGTGCGCTGTACGGTTCAGGATTCTCCACGATATGCTCTCGCAGGTCTGTGTCAAACCGCTGTAGAATCAGCTCACCCCGGCGAACCTGCAGATATCCGCCGGTGCCCAGCACCTCCAGGCGCTCTTGCCGGCCGGCTTCGGCGGTGCTGATGTGGACGGAGCCCAGCGCGCCACCAGGCCATTCCAGCATAGCCTGGGCGGTATCTTCGGTCTCGATCTGGTGTAGCAACGTCCGTGTCCAGGCAACCACCCGACTGGGCATTCCGATCAAGTGACATAGCAGATCCAGGTTGTGGGGCGCCTGGTTCAGCAGAACACCGCCACCTTCCCCCGACCACGTGGCCCGCCAAGGCGCTAACTCGAAGTATCTCGCCGTACGTGTCCACGCTACGGCCATGTCCACGTGTTGGACAGTGCCTAGTTGCCCCTCCAAGATCAGTTTCCGGGCCGCGCGCACCTCCGGTCGGCGACGTTGCTGCAGGCTAACAGCCAGCAAGCGGTCTGCTCGGGCCGCAGCTTCAATCATGGCATCGGCTTCGGCTACGTGGACGGCCATAGGCTTTTCGACGAGGACGTGACAGCCGGCTTCCAAACAATCGATGGCAATCGGTGCGCGGAAGAGCTGGGCTGTACGTATGACGGCCACGTCGGGTTGGGTTTCGGCCAGCATCGTGCGATGGTCGGTGTAGAACGTACAGCCCAGCTCTTCCGCGCGTTGTTCAGTTAGCTCCGCATTGATGTCGGAGACGGCCACCAGATCCACAGTTTCGAGTCGCAACGCTGGCCGGTGCATACCGAGCACGCCGGCGCCCACGCCGATAACTACGTGTCGTAATGGCCCCGACCGGGACGAATCTGCGGGCAGGTTTCCCTCTTTGTCTATGTCCACGTCTGAATCCATCGCCAAATTTGAACTGTAAGCGTTCAGGTGATAACTCACATAGCATCCTGAGTAGGCCGGAGCGTAGTGGAGACCGTATCGAAGGGTGCGGCCCACACGCGGAACCGTCACCAACCCGCACCCCTCGATACGCGCTCAACGTTGCCCTTCGTCAAGCTCAGGACGTCGTTTCGCGCTACTCGGGATGCTAATCTTGATGTCCCCTGAACGGTTACTTTGAACTGCCTACGCGCTGGCCATGACTTCTCGGGTGAAGGCCAGCAATTCCCGCTACTACGAACCTATATCTCATGAGGATAATGCTAGAGCAGGAATTGCTGGATGAAGGCCAGGTTGTGACGCAGTGCCTCACGGCTGGGACGTGCAGCGCTGAAATCTTCAACTACCAGCCAGCCAGCGTAGTCGACTTCGTGCAGGGCGTCGAAGAGCTGCGGAAAATCCACCACACCGTCCTCCAGCGGTGCCCAGTGGGGTGTCCAGACACCGCCGTCACCTTCAGGCCGGCTGAACGCGGCGTTTTTCAAGTGCACGTGAGCCAGGTACGGTCCCAGAAGTTCGAGACCGATGCGATAGTCCTCGAATCCTTCGTGCACCATGTTGCCTGGGTCGTAGATTACGCCGATGGTCTCGGGATCGAAATGGGAAACCAGCCGATAAGCCAGAGAGGCGCTGGGACAAATGGTCCGGTGGTGGGTCTCGATCAACGCTTTGACGCCATAGTCATGCGCCAAGGCCTCGACCTCGGTGAGAAACTCCTTGGCAGCGGCGAAACGTTGAGCATAGGAGGCGCCGTCCAAGTTGCCCACGCC
>JAANWY010000069.1 GCA_018263655.1 Anaerolineales bacterium
CCCAGATCAGATTGCCGGCCCCGCGCTGCTGGTGGTAGCAGTCGAAGGCCAGCCGAAATTGGGGGTGGTCAATGCGGCGCACCCAGTCGGCGGCCAATTCGTGATCGTGGACCAACACGCCCCCTTTGATGTGAAACTCGTTGAGGCCCTCCACCCACACCGCCACCTGTGTCTGCTCCACCAGCTTCATGATCTTCTCGGTCTGATCGAGCAGATTGGCGTACTGCTCAGCCTCGGTGTAGTTGGACGACAGCCGGCGGGTCCACTCGGCGCCATTCACGATGTCCACCTGGTTGGAGAAGATGAAGAGGTGCTCGACGTCGTACTGCTCGGCCATCTCCAGGCTCTCGGCCCAGGAGCGCAGCGTCTTCTCGTTGTCGGCCGGGTCGGCCAGCGAGCCCATGTCGTCGTCGAAGGTGGAGTTGATGACGGCGCCCAACCGCCGGCACTCGGCTGCGATGTCGGCTATGGGGGTACTGCGCCAGCACCACACGTCGAAGCGGATGATGCCCAGCTCGACGAATGCCTCCACGCGGTCGACGATGGGGCGGTCGGTGAACCAGAAATCAAGGTAGCCGGTGTATTCCATGCCGTCTGCACTCCTGCGAATTTAATCCGGAATGTTGACAAAAATCAGCAAAATGTCTATACTGGTCGTACCAGATCATGTATACATCGAAGGAGCAATTGTATGAATAGGGTGATGATTACCTTACCTGATAACCTGTTGCATACCACCGACGAAGCGGCCAAGAGGCTGGGACAGAACCGCAGCGAGTTTGTCCGTGCGGCGCAGTCAGCCGGCCTCGATCGCGACTCGGTCGTGCTAGCACAGGTCATTTTGACCGTACCAAAGATCAACGTCGTGCGGATATTGGGCCACTTCGACCAAGCGACGATGGAAGCGATTGACGCATGTCTGCGGGTGAGTCTGGCCTTGGATTAGTGAGCATTGTGCGTTTTGGCTATCGAAACCTGTCAACTCATTATCATCCCGCCATCCACCTCAATCGCCTGACCGGTGATGTAGCGCGAATCTTCGGAGGCCAGGAAAGCGACGACCCCCGCGATCTCCCATGGCTCGGCCAGGCGTTTCATCGGGCAATCGTCGGCCCGCATTTGCAGCCATTCTTCGGCCGTCATCCCTTCGCGAGAGCCCACTCGGCCGGCTACGTTCTTGACCATGTCGGTCAGCGTATTGCCAGGACAAACCGAGTTGGCGGTGGCACTATAGGGGGCCAGTTCCATCGCCACCGACCGGGTCAACCCGATGATTCCACTCTTGGAGGCGGAGTATTCGGCGGAGGCAGGAAAGCTCGTTTTGCCCAGCATGGACGACATGTTGATGATGCTGCCTGATTGTTGCTCCATCATGATCGGCGCCACTGCTTGGTTGCAGAGGAAGACGCCGGTCAGGTTGATGTCGATAAGTCGCTGCCACTGTTCTAGCGGCACCTCCGGCAGCGGCGCGCCCGAGTAGATGCCGGCCGCCGCGACCAGCACGTCCACGCGCCCCCAGCGGTCCATTGTTGCCTCGACGGCCGCCCTTACGCTGCCGGCGTCGGCCACGTCGCAGTGTAGGGCAATGGCCTCGACGCCTAACTCGCGACACTCGGCGGCGGTCTCCTCGTTCAGTTCATCCATCACGTCCAGGCAGGCCACGTTAGCCCCCTCTTCTGCGAACCGAGTGGCGCAGGCCTGGCCAATGCCGCTGGCCGCACCTGTGATGATGGCTACTTGTTTGGCAAAACGTTCCAGTTGCATTGATTCCACTCCTAAAGCGTGTATCCAACGACTCCTTCAACTGCTTCCACGATATCCCCCATGCCGGGCAGAATGAAGTCTTCCAGTTCTGGGTTGTAGGGGAAGGGCACGTTCTTAGTCGCTACGCGGACGATGGGAGCGTCAAGGTAGCCTATGGCCCCTTCGGCCAGGATAGCGGCGATTTCGGCACCGGGGCCGGCCCGCCGGTGGGCTTCATGGATGATTATGGCTCGGTTCGTCTTCTTCACCGACTCGATCAACGTCTCGGTATCCAGCGGCACCAGGGTGCGGGGGTCGACGACTTCAACCGAGATACCGCTTTTCGCTAGTAGGTCGGCGGCTTCCATGGCCTTGGGCAATACCCCCCCAACGGCGACGATGGTTGCGTCCGTTCCCTTGCGCCGGATGGCCGCCTGGCCGAAGGGAACGGTATAGTCGTCGTCCTCCGGCACTTCGCCTTTGACCTCGTAGAGCATCTTGTGCTCAAAGAACAGGACGGGGTCTTCGCCTCGGATGGCGGTCTTGAGCAGGCCCTTGGCATCGTAGGGCGTCGCCGGGATGGCGATTTTGAGTCCCGGCACGTTCATGAACCAGCCCTCGGGGCTTTGCGAGTGCTGAGCGGCGGCTGAGCCGGGGGCACCGTTGGTGATGCGGATGGTCAGGGGCACTTGGGCCTTGCCCCCGCTCATGTAGCGGGCTTTGGCGGCCTGGTTGACGACCTGGTCCATGGCGACGGTCACGAAGTCGCCGAACATGATCTCGACGATGGGCCGCATGCCGGCCAGTGCCGCGCCCAACCCCGCGCCCACAATGGCCTGCTCGGAGATTGGGGTGTCCCGCACGCGCTCTTCACCGAACTCGTCGTACAAGCCGGCGCTGACACCAAACACGCCCCCAAAGACGCCCACATCTTCACCCATCAGGAAAACTGAGGAGTCGCGGCGCATCTCCTCAGCCATCGCCTCGCGCAAAGCTTTACTGAACGCAATTTCTCGAGTCAATATCGTATCTCCCTTAAAACACGCTGCCGCCGTGTGTCTCGCCGTAGACGCCCTCCAGCGCCGATTCTGGGTCCGGTGCGGGGCTGCCGGCGGCGAATTGCACGGCCTCGTCGAGCGCGGCTTGCACCTCATCCTCAATAGCCCGAAGCTCCCCTTCAGAAGCCGCCGCGTCCGCAATCAACCGGCGGCGGAAGGCGGGGATCGGATCGCGTTGGCGCCACGCCTCCATCTCTTCCTTTGACCGGTAGGCCATGGGGTCGCCTTCGTAATGGCCCCGAAAGCGATAAGTTTTTCCTTCGATGAACGTCGGCCCGTTGCCGGCGCGGGCGCGATTGACGGCCGCCTGGGTCGCCTCGTAAACAGCCAGCACGTCGTTGCCGTCCGCGATCACGCCCGGGAAGGCATATCCCTCGGCGCGCATGGCCAAGTCGGCTACGGGCGACTGTTTGCTCTGAGGCGTCCCCTCGCCGTAGAGGTTGTTTTCACAGAAGAAAATGACGGGCAGTTTCCACAAGCCGGCCAGGTTGGCCGCCTCGTGGAAGGCGCCCTCGTTGACCGCGCCGTCGCCGAAGAAAGCCAGCGCCACCCGGTCCTCGCCCCGCATCTGGAAGGCTAGCGCCGCGCCGGTGGCCATGGGGATGCCGCCGGCCACGATGCCGTTCGCACCCAGAATGCCCAGGTCGAAGTCGGCCATGTGCAGGCTGCCCCCTTTGCCCCCGCAGTAGCCAGTGCTACGAGCGGCCAGTTCGGCCATCATGTACTTGGGGTCCCCTCCCTTGGCGATGAGGTGTCCGTGTCCGCGATGGGTGCTGGTGATCGCGTCGTCCGCGTTCAGCGCGGCGCAGGCCCCGACGGCCGTCGCCTCTTGCCCCACGCAGGAGTGGATAAAGCCGGGGATGAGGCCTGCGCGCCGTTCGTTGATGGCCCGCAACTCGAATTCGCGGATGAGGACCATGCGGCAGTAGAGGGTGAGAAGGTGGTCTTTTGGATGGTTAGTTGGTTGGGTGGTTAGTTGGTTAGTTGGTTGGCTCGGTGTATTCACTTTGCGTCTCTTACCGATTCATGACTATTTCTCGGAGACTGCGAGAATGACATGGCTGCCCTCCCGGCCGTCGAAGCGAATCAGTTGGCCGGCGTCGTGTGCTGCCACCGGCACGAGGGAGCCGTTCACGCTGGCCGCTTGCACGGACACCCCGTAGCAGTATCTTCTCAATATATGGGGAGACATGTAGGACGATTTGGTAAATCGTCGGGTCGAAATACCATTTCGACCTACATAGCCCCGAAATATTGAGATGATACCCGTAGCAGACTGGCTCGACTTCGCCCACGGTTGGGCTCACGGCTACGGTCAGGCTGTCTTCATCCTCAGTACCGCTCGCTCCTCGCTCAAGAGTGGGAGAACCTTCTGTTATCTTGCCAGAATGGCCACTGCCTCGTCGACCGATGCACCTTCGTGCAGGATAGAAGCGACGGCGGCCGTCATGGCCGTTGGGTCGTCGGCCTGGAAGATGTTGCGCCCAATGGCGACGCCGGCCCCGCCGGCATCCACGGCTGCTTTGATGTCGGCCAGCATATCGCGTTCGTTGCCTCGCTTAGCGCCGCCCAGGATCACCACCGGCACGTAGCACGTGCTGGTGACGCGTTCGAAGCCGGCTGCATAGGGCGTCTTGATGAGGTCCGCTCCCAGTTCGGCTCCCACCCGCACCGACAGAGCGATATTCTCTCGCGTGCGATATTCGGGCCCACTGTCGAAACCGCCCGGCACCGTCTCGGCCATCACGGCCAGCCCCCAGGCGTGGGCCAGGCCCGTCATCGTCGCCAGGTTCTCCAGCGTAACCTCTTCCAGGGGCGAGCCAGGGAAGGCGTTAACGGCGACGGCATCAGCACCCAGGCGTAAGGCTTCATCCACGCCGAAGAACAGCGCGCTTGGCCCATCGCCCTGGCCGAGGCTGGTGTTCCCTCCATCGGCGCGTAGGATGAGCCCGACGGGAGCAAGTTCTCGGGCGAAACGCCGCGCTATCCCATAGGAGGTGAGGACGGCATCGGCGCCGCCGGCTACAACTTTGGCGATGGTCTCTGCTGGATTCTCAAGCCCCTTGCATGGCCCGTCGAACAGTCCGTGATCCATGGCCACGATAAGGGCACGGCCGTCGGGGTGGAAGATGCGGTTGAGTCTGCGGGTGGTTGACATTTACTCTGTTCCTCCGATGTATGTATTGTGAAGGCTATAGATTGGAATGTATACGAGCTCGGTCGGGAGACCCTCGCCCAGCATTGCGACAATCCGTGAGCGCGCCCACGTGGACACGTGGACCTTATCATTTGACATATCCTCGCTTCGACGGTAGAATTAAGTTGGATTGTTGGACAGTCGTGGCACGCCATAATCAGTTCCTCGGACTTCCCGTGAATTCTTAGGAGAGCTTGAACAGAAATAGCTATGGATGGGTACGTTCTGCCGCGTGAGACCTTCACCCTGTTAGAAGAAGCCCTGGGGGAACGGCAAAAAGCCGAAACCTTCGCCCGGGCTATCGAAGCGGCCGTTGGAGCCATTGAAGCCCGGGCGGATGAGTCGATTACGGCCAGGAAAGAACACCTCAAGGTCGAGCTGAAGGAAGAGCTGAGGAACGAACTGGTCACCCGCGAACTGTTCGAGCAGGAAACTACGCGCATCGAGCAGGAAATCGCGCTCACCCGCGACATGTTTGAGCGAGAAATCACGCGCATCGAGCAGGAAATCGCGCTCACCCGCGACATGTTTGAGCGAGAAATCACGCGCATCGAGCAGGAAATCGCGCTCACCCGCGACATGTTTGAGCAGGAAATCGCGCTCACCCGCGACATGTTTGAGCGGGAAATCTTGCGTACCCGCGAATTGTCCGAGCAGGAAACCGCGCTCACTCGCGAATTGTTTGACGAACGCTTCAACGTGATAGAAGAACGTTTCAAGACTGTCGATGAGCGTTTCAACAGCGTCGATGAGCGCTTCAACAGCCTCAATTTCAAGCTCAACATCTTAATTGCAGTTGCCCTGCTGGCCCTGACCCTGGCCAACCCCACCTTTGTCGCGTTGATCGATCGGCTCTTCAATTTCCTGATCCCCTGATCCCCTACCAACCATAGTTCGTCACTCTCTTGTTAAGTACGCCCCATCCCAAACAACTTGCAGGCGACCATCGCGCTTGGCGCCCGCCGCTTCGGTCACGCCGCCATGTTCACGGATGAAGGCGATCATCGCGTCGCGCACGAAGAGCTCGGTGTCGGTGTGGGGCCAGTCTCGGGGGTCCGCGATGGGAAGATCGAGTTCTCGGGCGGTGCACCCTTCCCAAGCCATGGCCGCTTCACGGAGGAAGCTAGTGCCGGCGACGAGAAAGGTGCGCTCCAACTGCGCATCAAGGGGAACGCCATCTACCGTGATGTTCGCAGCTTGAGCCGAACACCGGTCGGCGCCCAACTCAATCGTGTAGCGAATTTGCCGGCTGAATTGCAGGAAGCCACGCTCCGCATGGGGCTCGTCAGGTCGATCAGCACGGAGGGCATTGTCCTCCAACAGGGTCTTCAGCTGGCGGCCCGTCAACTGATACAATCGGACCGTGTCAGCGAAGGGCATCAAGTTGAACCAATCACCGAAGGTGAGCTCACCTCCTACAGGCAAACCGCAGCGCACGCTCGAAGCGTCAATCATGGCGAAATCCACCGGATGGCCGGCAGCCCGGCAGCGAGCGGCGAGGGCATCGGTGATGAAATTGGCCAGCGCCGATTCGCCGGCGGCAAAGTCGTTGCGGATAGCGTCGGTACTGAGATCAGGCCGCTCAGCCACCCGGCCCAGGCGCCGGGTGAAGAGGGGGCGCACTCGTTCGAGAAGGGGCTGTACCTCTTTTCGTTCAAAACCCTCGTCGGCTGGCAAGTCTGCGGTGGGGGTCAAACGCGCATTGCTGACAGCGGCGTCAGGATTTAGTGTGATGTCCACCACTCCTAAGAAGCGTCCCATCGCGCCGGCCTGTACGATAGGGATACCATTGACGATGTTGTCGGCGCTCAGCCCCTGCTCGTTGAGCACGTGGTGCGTGTGCCCCCCCACAATCGCGTGGACGCTACCGTGCGGCAGACTCTCGGCCAGTTCGACATCGCCGGCAGAGAGCACGGTGGCCGTGTTGGCTCCCAGGCTGTAGCCGAGGTGACTCAGCACGACCAGCACGTCGCACAGCGGGCGTAAGGCGGGCAACAGGTGGTGAGCGGCCTGCACCGGGCTAGCGATGCAGAACTCAGCATCGTCCGGGCGCTTGACCTCACCTGGCGTGGTCAAGCCCATAATGCCCACGCGAATCCCTTTCACGACCAGCAGCGCAGCCGGATGATAGAGACCGGTCAGTCTGCGACTGCCGACAAGGTTGGCCGACAGCAACGGGAAGCGCGCATCGCACCGAATAGCCTGCGCCAGCAAACGGGTACCCATGTCCAGGTCGTGGTTGCCCAGCACACCGACGTCGATCCCGGCTTGCGAGTACAAGTGGTACCCTGCGTGCACGGCATAGGAATTGGGGGCATCGCCGAGCAGTTCATCGAAGACAGCACCGATCAGATCGTCGCCGGCCGACATGGCCAAGACAGCCGTGCGCGGGTCATTCTTGCATCGGCGACGCACCTCGCGCAGTCGCCAGACAATTCTTGAGAAGACAGGCCGGTCGCCGTACGGCGTGATGCGCGAGATGTGGCCGTGTAAGTCGTTGAAATGCAAGATGCAGAGACGGAAGCGCTGTTCTGTCAGATCGACCGAGGGTTGGGGTAAGGTCACGCCCTCGTCCGGGATAATTTCCCGAATCGGAGCAATCGTTGGGTCACCAACCAGCAAGAACAACTCCGCGTTTTCTGCGCCGTTGGAGTTGGGAGTGCCGCGCACCAGACGCAGTGTGCCTGGTGGAGAGTTCGGAACCGTCATCTTGGCTCAGGCAATACGGGACAGCATGTCGGGTGTGACTTGGTACAACGGCGGTTCGCCGGCGAAAAAGCGGCGCAGCTCTTCCACGGCCATCTCGCTCATGCGGCCGCAGTCCTCGATGCAGCCGGCCAGATGGGGCGTGACGACGACGTTCTCCAGCCGGCGCAAAGGGCTGTCGGCGGCCGGCGGCTCGGGATCCGTCACATCGAGAAAGGCGAAGAAACGCCCTGTGCCCAACTCGGCGATGAGGGCTTCTTCATCGATCAGTGAACCGCGCGCGGTGTTGATGAGCAGGGCGTCGTCTTTCATCATGGCCAGCCGGCCGGCGTCGAGCATGTGGTGAGTGTCTGGTTTGACCGGGGCGTGCAGCGAAACGACGTCAGCGCGGCGCACCACGTCATCCAGCTCGACTTTGGTCACGCCAAGTTTCGTCGCTTCCTCTTCCGAGACGTAGGGATCGTACAGCAACACTTGGACGTCAAACGGCCGTAGTAGCTCAATGACGTGCCGGCCCACATGACTGGCTCCCACGATGCCGACCGCCTTGCCGTGCAGTTCCCGCGAGGGCCAGCGGGGACTCTCACGCCAACCGCCGTCACGAACGTGCTGCCCCAGAGGCCAGATGCGCTTCATGCCGACAATCATCAGGCCCAGGGTCGTTTCGGCCACATCTCGGGCCAGAGCAGGGCCGGCAGTGGTGACGTGACCCCCCCGCGCCCAAAGGGCATCGGATACGAAGCGTTTCACGCTGCCCCCCATGTGGGCCATCGCTTTGAGGCGCGGCGCAGCGGCGATCACGTCGGCATCGAGCTGGGCAACGCCCCAACTGGTGAGGCAGCCGTCGGCATCGGGCAGCAAGGCCAGCAGGTCGGGCTTGGCAGCAGGTTCCGGTCCCTCGTGATGGATCACGTCGGCAAAAGCGGCCAGCGCGTCCCAGGCGGCCTGGCTCATCATGCGTTGGTAGTGGCTCTTGCCGATGGTTACAGCGATGCTTGGCTTGTTCATTGGCTATCCCTTGACTGCGCCTTCAACCATGGCCTTCAAAAAGGTCTGCCGCGTGAACAAGAAGAGGATGACTATCGGCAGAGCGATCAAGATGCATGCGGCAGCAATGACCTGCAAGTTGATGAT
>JAANWY010000007.1 GCA_018263655.1 Anaerolineales bacterium
AAGGGCCTGTCGAAGGGATGCTCCATGGGTTGCCCCCTGAACGCTTACGTAGAGGCAAGGCCGAACCCCTAAGACCTGTCTGCCCACGCACAGGCAGGTCTGAAACAAGTTTCAGCCTCCCTTCGACAGGCTCAGGACGTCGCCTGGACGCTCGAACTTGCGACGTCCTGAGCTTGTCGAAGGGGGCCTGTCGAAGGGTTCGAGGTACGCGCAGCTCACACGTGAAATAACTTGACATCCAAGTTATGTGTCTTCTCAATATATGGGGGGACATGTAGGACGATTTGGTAAATCGTCGGGTCGAAATACCATTTCGACCTGCATAGCCCCGAAATACTGAGATGATACCAAGTTATGGGTAAACACCAGGTTGGGAGAGGCAAGGCTGCAACAGGATCAGTAAGCGTTCAGCTACCCTTGCGAAGGTTAGGAAGAACCTTGGCAAGAGGCCGATTTTCGACTGGCGAGGGACACCTCAACCCAAAAGCGATTGGCAAACCTTCGCAAGGGTCCCCACTACCTGAACAGTTACCAGGATCATTGCAAACTGCGGGTGGGCGTGCTATCATACCTGTGGGAATGAGTTCTTAGGCGAGGAGGGATGATGGCTGAGGCAGGCCAGAACCAGGCGACCCAACGTACGGAAGAGAATCGGAGCACAGCGGCAAGTCGGGAACCTACGACGGCCGAGAAAATCCGCGGCCTTCCGTGGAGTATTGCCTCCAATACGGCTAACACAGTTTTTGTCCAGTTCACGTACTTCGGCTCGGTGTTTGTGCTCTTTCTCGACGCGCTGGGCCTCAGCAAGGGACAGATGGGCTTTTTGCTGTCTCTGCTCCCCTTCGCTGGCCTCATCGCGCTGTTCATCGCGCCGGCCGTCGCTCGCTTCGGCTACAAACGCACATTCGTGACCTTCTGGGGTGTTAGGAAGACTGTCACCGCCCTGCTCCTGCTGACGCCGTGGATCGCATCCCAGTTTGGATCGCAAGTTACACTCTTTTTCGTCGGGGGGATCGTGGCCATCTTTGCCATCTTGCGCTCGGTGGCCATGACGGCCTACTTCCCCTGGACGCAGGAATACGTTCCCGACACCGTTCGGGGGAAGTACACAGCGACCAACAATGTCTTCACGGCGCTGATGGGGTTCCTGGCTGTGTCGGCCGCCGGTTTTGCATTGGAACGCATCACCGGCCTGACTGGATACATGGTCCTCATTGGCGTTGGCGTGCTCTTCGGGTTTATTGCGGTGTGGTTAGCCACCTTCATTCCGGGCGGCGGTCCGGTGGGCGAAGCAGAAGGTGAGAAGAGGGAACAGCGGGACCTCAGAGGCGCCGTTCAGGATCGGGACTTTCGATTGTACCTGGCCGGTGTTGGGCTGATCACGTTGGCAACCGTGCCGTTGACGTCTTTTCTCCCGCTCTTCATGCAGGATCAGGTTGGGCTGAGCTCGGGGAACGTTGTGCTCTTGCAGACTGGCACTCTGGTCGGGGGCTTGCTGTCCAGCTATCTGTGGGGTTGGACAGCCGACCGCTACGGTAGCAAACCAGTGATGTTGTCCGGTGTGTACTTCGCGCTGTTGCCCCCCATTCTCTGGATGGTCATGCCGAGACATCACGATTGGAGTCTCTACATCGCTTTGGGTATCGCCTTGCTGCAAGGTATCGCTAACATGGGCTGGGGTATTGGCTCCGCTCGCCTGCTCTACGTGAGTGTCGTTCCGTCTGAGAAGAAATCGGATTACATGGCCCTGTACTTCGCCTGGGCCGGTGTCGCCGGCGGGTTCAGCCAGCTTATCGGCGGCCAGGTACTGGACCTCTCGCAGGGCGTCGCGGGGCAGGTGTTGGTCTTCCCACTCGATCCGTACACACCGCTGTTCGTGGCCGGGTTGGCGTTGCCAGTGATTAGCCTGGCGGTGTTGGGGAGGATACGCGCCGAGGATACGATTGGTATGGGGGAGTTTGCCGGCATCTTCTTCAAGGGCAATCCCTTCTTGGCTATGAGTTCGCTGATTCGGTATCACCTCAGGGCCAAGGATGAATACGCCACCGTGCTGATGACAGAACGCCTGGCCGAAACCAAGAGCCCCCTCACCGTGGATGAACTCCTTGAATCCCTGTCCGATCCGCGTTTCAACGTTCGCTTCGAGGCTATCGTCTCCATTGCCCGAATGCCGTCGGACCCCCGGTTCACAGAGGCATTGATCGACGTCCTCCACGGCACGGAGCTGGCGTTAAGTGTTGTCGCTGCCTGGGCATTGGGCAGAATTGGTGACGAGCGGGCCCTACAGTCGCTGCGGGAGGGTTTGGATTCAGAGTATCGGTCCATTCAGGCCCACTGCGCTCGGGCGTTGGGTGCCCTAGACGATGCAGACATCATCCCCTTGCTTTCTGAACGTCTGGTCAGCGAGTCCGACAAGGGTCTGCAAATGGCATACGCATCGGCGCTGGGGGGGCTGGGGGCGACCGAGACGCTCGATCAGTTGCTGTCTCTACTGGCAGCGACTGAGAATGAGGGTGCGCGTATGGAACTAGCCCTGACGCTCGCGCGAATGATCGGAGACGAGCACCATTTCGTTCAGCTCTTGCGTCAGGTGCGTGAGGACGCCGGCACCGGCGCGTCGCTGGCTATGAGCGCGTTGAGGAAGAACGTCGACGAGTCTCACACAGGCGCCGACGTCGCGACTCTGATAGATGAGTGTGCCGCGGTGCTAGCGAGAGAGGATTTGGAGCGGGGTGTCGCGCTGATGCAGGCCGTCATCGATCAACTGCTGCAGAGGGCGCGTTATGACGAGGCGGCCACGCTGATCCTGCGAGAATGCGCGAAACGATTGGATGAGTTTGGCGCGGCGCGGATTGAGTATCTGCTGCTAGCGTTGCATACAATGGATGTTGGCTGGCAGTCATAAAATGCCGTCCTCCATGGCCAGGACGCCGCTGCCGGCAATCGGAACACACACCAGCACAGCCGGCTCCAAGTCCCGAGGCTGGTAGTAGACATCCTCCATGTTCCGCTTCAGCTCAGGGATGCTGTCCTCTCGGGCTAGCACCATCATACCGCCACCCAGGCCGGCGCCGGCCAGTTGGGCGCCCATCATGCCTTCCGTGCGCAGCGCAATGTCCACCATCAGGTCCAGCTCGGACGTGCTACAGCCATAAGCGCCAGGTTGGAAATGTAGCTGGGCTGCCAACACGCGTTCCGGTTCCCCACTCTCCAGGTCGTCCATCAGATCGAGCAGGTATGCGTTGTTGGCCGGCCCCTGGTAGGGGTGTGAGTTCCAGGCTTGATCGTGCTGCGCCACGCGGTCGCCATCGTGAGAGATGCGCATCAGCTTACCCAGGCCGGCCATGTCTCCTACCTGCAAATAGCGCGGACAAAGCCGGCTGCGCTCGCACTCGGCCAGACCGTAGAGCACCACGCCTCGGATGGGGTACTCTACTTCATCGTCAGTGTGTGCGCCGATCAGGGGCTCCAGGACATCGGCCGGCAGGCGTGACGCCAGCTCTTGACGCGTCACGCGCTCCGGTAGCTTCAGCAGCATGCGGTACACGTCCACCAAGCGCAGCGGCAAGTTGCGCGTGTTGATGTCCCGCAGGTGGGTGATGAGGGGCGCATACTGCGGGTAGAGCTGTTTGATGAGCTGCACGCCAATGTGATAGCATGCTACGCGCTGATTGAAGACCTCCCGCGAGGCAGCCGCCTTCTGGGCCTTGATGTGGGAGTTGCAGAAGACCAGCCGGTAGCCATCGGGGAAGCGCGTTGCATCGCCCACATCAAGGCCCAGAAGGCGGACGTTGATCACGGCCTCCCGCTGAGCAAACTTCATGGCGGCGTGGTCGGCGGAGCCGCCGCGCGTGCCCACGAACCACTCCCCCTCACCGCACAGATCCACGAACTGGCGTGGTCGCATGTCCAGGCCGTGGGAGGCAACAATGGCTTCAGCAGTAGAGACCACGACGGCGGAAGATGAACTCAGGCCGGCGGCCACCGGGATGGTGCCATGCACCACCATATCCATGCCCCTCAGCTTGACGTTGGTGTAGTGCTTCTGCAAGCGCAGGAAGGACGCGCGCACGTATTGCGCCCAGTCGCCGGCTTCGCGCAACACCATCTGGTGCACCTTGTCGCTGTCGACCAGTGAGAGCCAGTCGTCCCACGTCAGTTCGGCTAGCAGTTCACCCATGGAGAATTGACGTGGGCCGAACTGATCGCTGTGGACGTTGTAGAGGTGCACCTCATCGTCGTCGCGCAAGGAGGCTGCAACCAGGATCTCGCGATCAATCGCCATCAGGTTGCATCTGCCGCCCTGGTGGTCAACGTGCCGGCCCATGATGTTTATGCGACCTGGGGCGCGAGACAGCAACACCGGTCGTTCGACGCCCAGCGTGCGCGCTGCCACATCCAATAATGCTTGGTAGGCGTCGAGCCTTTCGTTGATCAGCTCTGGGGTGTCGCCGTAAATATAGGCAGTCTCTTCACCAAGCCGGCGGGCTTCGCGGTCGGAGGCCTCTGCCTGCAACGCGGTGCCGTGGGCCTGCTGAAGGGATGCGAAGAGTCGCTGCCATTCGCGGATTGGCCGGTAGCCGGGGCTGACGCCGGGCTCAACAATTTCCTGGCGCGTGCGCCGGGCGCGAAAGGCGTTCTCCACCTCCAGAAGCTGAGCCGGGTTGTTGAACCCCATCACTGACGTGGGGGTCTCGACCTTCAGGGTGCGAATACTGAATTGTCGCCGGCCATTGTCCCGCGCCTGGGCCAGAATGTTGACGATGTCGGTCAGGTACTCTTCCCCCTGGGCGTTCTCGTCGGTCAGGCGGGCCAGCGCGTAGTGCAGAGCTTGCGCCCTGACGAGGTAGACGGACAAGTTGGTTTCGTCCGATTGCGCTACTTCATCCGGCGTCATCGTCAGATAGGGCTCAAGTCCCTCGCCCAGGTGGATCAGGGTCTGCTCTTCGGGGATTAGGTCGAGAACTTCCTCGGGCGTGAGCGCGCGCTCATCGGTGAGCCTGTTCCAGAAATCGCCAAGGGCCGTCGCAGCTTTCTTGGGGGCACGGAATGCCTCCTCTACGAGCTGCCTGGCCTGGGCATCCAGATTGGCTGCGCCGGCCAGCGCCATCTGCCGAATCTGTGCCAACACGTGCCGCGTCAGCCAGTCTGGGTACTCCACAACGCCCAGCACTGTGCCATCGGGCCGACGTAACACCCGACTGCTCCGAGGGTTGTTGCGCTGGCCGATTAGAAAGACCATATCGCTATCGGTGGAGCGAAACTCTGCAATTAGCCGCTCTGCGACCTGGGCGTCCACCAGCCGGTCCCCCGCTACTACCAGCACCGGGCCGGCGTAGCGTAAATCAGCCAGGATGCGGGCCCCTTGCTTGGCCGCGTGGCCGGTGCCGCGTTGCTCGGCCTGATATGCGAAGAGAACGCCTTCGTACTCTTGGCCCACCGTCTCGATGACTTGCCCGGCCAGAGCGCCAACGACAACGACGTGCTGCTCGATGCCGCACGCTCTGTAGACGTCCAGAGCGCGGTTGATGGCCGGTCGCCCGTCGATCTCAAAACAGACTTTGTGGCGGTCTGCTGAGTGCATGCGGGTGCCTTTGCCGCCGGCCAGAATAATGCTGACGATTTGCATGGCTTGTGCTCCTTGGTAGCCGCTTACTTGTCGCGCTGCGCCAGCAGATAGCGCACGCTACGCTGCGTCCCTTGCAGAAAATCGCCGGCGCCCTCGAATTCGCTGCACACCGCCCCCTGATAGCCGGCGGCGGCCAACGCGGCCAACCAGTCAGATAGAGGTAGCTCACCCTCGCCGGCCGGCACGAACTCGAACTGATCACCACGCCAGACGCCATCCTTGACGTGGACGTTGACTGTGTGGGGTAGAGCCGCCTCGAAATCGGCCTGGGCTTGGGCTAGGTTGTGGCCGGCCCAGCAGAAGTTGCCCGTGTCCAGGGTCAGCCCGACGTTGGCTGCTCCTACTTCCTGTACAAGCCGGGCTAGCAGCGGCCCATCGTTGAGCAGATGGCCGTGGTTCTCGATAGCGAGGGTCACGCCCAGAGGCTCCGCTAGGCGCGCTGCTTGCTGGAAGCCGGCGACCAGCGATGGCCAGACCGTCTCCAACGTCGTATCGGGCTTGGGATCGCCTGGAAATGCTCGCACGACGCTCACGCCCAGTTCCGAGGCCAAGCGACAGGCGTCCAGGAGTCGTTTCACTTGGGTGGCCAGGGCATCTTGATCGCGCTGGGCGAAATCGTTGTAGCCGCTTATCCCGCCGATCTGCACGCCGGCTGTCGCGGCCCAGTCACGTATCTGGGGGATGGTCTGATGGTCAAAAATCAGGCCGGCATGGAGCTCTGGTTGGCTGTTCAACTCCAAGCACTCGCCCCCCATGGCCCGAACGTCGTCGAACACCTGAGGAAGGGGCTTGCCGCTCCAGCCTAAGCTGACTGCACCGATTTTCATCTCAGTCACCTCCATGCCTCGTGACTATTCAGGCACTTCGTGCCTACACAAGAAGAGACCAGAAAAGATGGGGGTGTGGGGGCGGCCGCCCCCACACCCCCATCTTTTCCGCATTTCTCAACTAC